>NZ_JBEXJN010000026.1:0-138421 GCF_040609115.1 Lentzea sp. NPDC004782 | reverse complement strand
CGCCCCCCGCCCCCCGCCCCCCCACCCCCCCCACCCCGGCCCTCCTGCCCGGCGGCCCCCCCCGGTCCCGCGCGGGCCCCGGCCCCCCCCCCGCGTTCCCACGAAGCGGGGGCTAGCGGGTCCAGGCTTCCGGGTCTGGGCCTGCGGGCACTATGCCGGTCGGGTTGATCTGATGGTGCGTCACGTAGTAGTGGCGCTTGATGTGGTCCCAGCTCACGGTGTCTGCGAAGAGGCCGTAGAGGCGTTTTGCGTAGGCCCACAGGTTCGGCATCTCGGTCAGCTTGTTCCGGTTGCACTTGAAGTGGTTGTGACGACCGATCGGCCCCTACCAGGGAAAACGGGCTCAATTGATCTTGTTTTCCGGTCTCAGGCCGTCTACAGGCCGTGAACCGTGGCAAGACCGTCGCCGGGCTCGTCTGTGACCTCGGTCGCGGTGTCGCTCGCTTCGGTCCGAGGCTTGAACAGGTGATCGATTGCGAGGCGTGCACGGTCGTAGGAGTCGGGCATGAGGTGGGCGTAGACGCGCAGGGTGAACGCCTCGGAGGAGTGGCCGAGGAACGCGGCGAGTTCCTTGATGTTCACGCCCTGGGCGAGCATGTGGCTTGCGAACAGGTGCCGTAGTGCGTGCATGCCGTCTTGGCCCTCGGTGTAGTCAAGACCCGCCTTGGTGAAGGTAGGACGCCAGATCACGTTGTTGAATGCTTGTCGCGTGTACAACTCACCGTGCGCGTTGACCATGAGCAGCCGCACGGTCTCGGACTTGCGTGAGTCGTCCTCTGCCCAGGGGAGCGTGATCGTCACGGGCGGAAAGTTCTCGGCATAGTCGTCGAGGTCTGCGAGCACACCACGTCCGAGCGGTACGACGCGGGTCTTGTGCCCCTTGGGAAGCTTGAACTTCAGCTTCCCGCGCACGGTGACGACCTGGCGGTTGACGTGGTACATCATCCGGCCGCGATCGACGTCGTCAAGGGTGAACGCGAAGATCTCGCCTTGCCGCAGTCCCAGGCCAGCCCCCAGCACCGTGACGGGCTTGTGGCGCTCGGGTAGCGCCAGGCCGACCGAGCGCAGTCGGGCATCCGGCCACACCTTGACCTTCTTCGCGACCGGTTTGGGACGGCTGATGGACCTGTCCTTGCAGGGGTTGACCTTGATCCGCCCCTCGGACACGGCGACATCGAGGATGGAAGACACGGTGTTGAAGATCTGTGCGCGGTAGGACGCGGCCGGAATCTTCGGACTTCCTTTAACTTCAACACGTTCGGTCATCCACCCCAGCCACTCTCGTATCAGGTCGGTGTTGAACGAGGAGAGCCGTTTGTCTCCCATGAACGGGAAGACATGATGCTTGAGTTGGTTATCCGTGTTCCGCACGGAGGAATCCCCTTGAGAGCGTCCCTTGAGGACTTTCGCGGCGAAGTCGCGGAACAGGACCTTGCCCGCGTCCGGGTCGGTGAACACACCAGCCAGGACGTCGTGTTGCATCGAGAGCAGGAACGCGTCCGCCTTGCCCTTCTGCTTGTCCGGGAAGCTCTTGTTGCGTTCCTTGCTCGCGTCGTCGTAGTAGTGGACCTTGTAGCGCATTCCCTTGCCGTGCTCGGGTGTCGGCTCCTTCAGTGGCTTGCCGTTGCGGCCGACCATGATGTTTCCGGTGACCGGGTCGATCTTGTTGCGGTACCAACGGTCTTGTACGTGACCCGCCATAGGTGTGGTGTCCTTCCTGGTAGATGAGTTGCTGAAAGAACGGACCAGCCGGGCAGGCCGGAAGGAACGTGCCCGGCTGGTCGGGTGTTGGAGCTATGCCGCTGTCTGGCCGTCGAGCCAGTCGCGGACGTCGTCCGGGCGGTAGCGGACGTGCTTGCCGATCCGGACGAACGCAGGTCCCACGCTGCGATAGCGCCAGTCGGTCAGCGTCTTCTCGGGGATGCCGAGGAACTCGGCCAGAACGGCCGGCGTCCAGAGGCATTCCACGGTGACAAATCGCGGTCGATCACTCATCAGATCCCCCCTTCCGTCGCTGGTCAGGCCGCCTCCCGATGAGTTGCTGAAAGATTCAGCGCCTCATCGGGTGCGGGCCGAGGTAGGACAGCGAGGACGGCTTGGGCCTGGTCGTACTCGGCCCGCCACTTGAGCCGCTGAGCGATCATCTGCATCAGCAGCTCTGCCCGACTGGGAGCGTGTGGATCACCCGCCCGGACCGGAGCCCACATCAACCGCGTGCGGTCCGTGCTCTCTGGCTTGGCGATCCCGGCAGCGGCCAGCGCCTCCTTCACGAACGCCGCCCGGTCGGACTTGTGTTCGGCGAGGGTCTTCCCCGACCAGCGCCGCGACACCAGCACCCGCCGCCCCGGCAACCCGAGAGTGTCCCGGCGGTGAGCCTTCGATCGGCAGCGGCCCGGAGTCATCCGGGAGTGCGTGCCCTTGGGCGCGATGCCGTAGAGCAGCCACACCGCGCACCGCTCCGAGCACGGTGTGATGGCGAGCTCGGCCGCCAGGCGGTCCGCGTGCTCACTCACTCGCTGCGACTCGTCGACCGCGACGACTTCGGAGATCGACTTGACCAGGTACTTGGTCAGGTAGCCGATGTGCCGTCCAGCTTCCTCGGTGCCGCCGAGGATGCCCTTGGAGTGCACCTGTCCGCCGAACTCGACCACGTGCGCCGGAGTGTCCAGATCGGCCACCGCGTCCGCCCACGAGGTCAGCGGAACGTTGGTGTCCGGGTCCACGAAACCCCTGGCGCGCATGTCCCACACCGGCAACCTGTCGCCGCCGTACTTGATCTCATCGTGGTTGGGCCACCACACCTGGAGGTAGGTCGCCGCCGTCACCTGACGCACCACCGCGTGCGGGATCGAGCCCCTGACGGCGAAGTGGGCGTGCGGAGTGATGCGCTTCTGCGGCTCGACCGTGCCGAAGTACTGCACGTCCCAGCCCACGACCCGACGCAGGTTCTGCCACCACCGGTCCACCAGCGACGCGAAGTGCACCGCGTCCCGAGCAGCACGGCGGTAGTCGTACGTGCTCGGGTCCATAGGAGTGCCGTCCGCGCGCACCTTGCCGTAGGAGTCCAGCGTGACCGTGACGAACGTCGAGGGCCGGTACTTGCCCGCGAACTCCCGCCCCACCGTGGTCTTGGCGACCTTGCGACGAGGCAGATTGGGCGCATCCTGCCGACGACGAGTCGAGCGAATCGGAGCAGACGTGGCCGGCCGATCCACCGAGGGAAGGTTCCCGCGGACTCCCTCCCGCCGCAGGTCGGAGTCCGCCTCCCGAATGGCCTCGCGCAGATCCTCGACCTGTGCCGCGTTCTGCTCACGCTGCGCCTGGCGGTACTCGGCCGTCAGGTCAGCCCGGTACGTCACCAGCTCGACCTGATCCTTCGTGGCGGTCTCCCGCTCCGCCACGGGCTCCTGGTCGAGGTGCCAGCCCTCCCGGCACTGCGCCATCCGCGCACGCCGGTTGCGGTCCGCGCACGCCGGGCACTTGCTCGCAATGGTCGAGTTGCACCGCACGCCGACCATGCGAACCTCACCGGTGTCGAGATCCACGACCTCCCGCAACACCGGACGCACGCACACCCCGTGCTGCTCTGCCGCCGCCTTGACCACGTCGAGGGTGAGCGGCATCCGGGCACGCTCCGCCGAGGTCATTCCGGCAAAGTCAGCGGTGACGGCAGGAACAAACCCAGGCCCAGCAACAGTTTCCACACAGTCCACTGTGGTCGTCATCACCTCCTTCAGGTCGTTGGTCATGCCGCAGCACCTCCACTCACATCGCCGCCGTCGCGAGTGATCGGGAACTCGTGCACCGTGGCTTCGGTGATCCCGAAGAACATGGCCAGCTCGACCAAGTCCGCGTCGGTGATGTAGAAGGCCCGCGCTCGTTCGGGCATGCCATGCCCATCGGTCTTCACCCACGCCACACCGGGCGTGTTCTCACTGATCTCGTGAGCCGCCGCGCCCCGAGCCCGCGCACCCTCACCCAGCACCATGTCCACCTGAGGGGCCTCATCGAGCCGGAGCGCGATCTTCGTGCCGAACAGATGCCGGAACGCCACCACCTCCTTACGCGGGTCCTGCACCAGTCCCAGCACCGCGTAACCGGGCGCACGACCCTGTGACGTGATGGTGGAGATGGCCCGCACCGCACGTTCCCTCAGATTGCGATCCGGTTGGTAGGCAACGAGATCCGCCAACTCATCGATGATCAGCAGCGTGAACGGCTCACCGCTGCGACGCGCCCAGATCCGGCGCACACCCCGGTAGCGCGAGGCCCGTTCCTTGACCTCCGCCGCGATCTCTTCGAGCAGCTCGACCGCAGCCGCGCCGTTGTCGAACACGAGGCGCGAGAACGCTTCCTCGCACTGCCCGAGTTCCATGCCTCCCTTGGGATCGATGCCGACGAGACGAACGGCGCCCGCGCGGATGGCCGGGGCGAGGTGCCACACGATCGACCACAGCACCGAGGCCTTACCCGCGCCCTGCACACCGACCCCGAGGACCTGGTTGCCGAGAAGCTTGAGCCGCCAGGCCTTCCCGGTCTCCAGAACACCGATCACGACGCGCTTGAGGTCCACCGCGTCCGCGTCGTTGCACAACGGTGGCACCGGCACCGGACGGGCCAGCGGATCGGCGTGCACGAAGTCGAGTTCCAGCATCCGGGGCTTGAGCACCCGCACCCGGCACGACCGTGCCCCGAACGAGTGCGCCAGGCCAGCACGGCGCAGCTCCCATTCCTCGTGCGACTGAGCCGGAATCATGCGTACCCGGACCCGGTCCCGCCAGCCGTCCGAACGAACCCGCCGCAGCTTCGGCAGGTACTCGCGACCGCGCCACTCCTTGGCCAGCTCCGCCAGGCGCACCGTGGTCTTCCAGCGCGGCACGTACACCGAGGCGCACCGCCACTCCGTCACCAACCGCAGCCACACCTGACGCGAGAACGACCCACGCGACAGGCCCCACCAGATCACCAGCGCCGCCACAACCGCGAGCAGCACCAGGACCAGCGGACCCCAGCCCAAACGCCACCAGCACAACAGCAGCAACGCCGGAGTCAGCGTCACCACCGGGTACCGCACGACCATGAGTGCCAGGCGGACGCCGCCGGCCACCAGCAGCCACACCAGCGCCACCAGCGCCGCGATCCACTTCAGCTTGCCGGGAACCAGCGCCCACCACGGCACACGCGGACGCACACCCTCGAACGGAGCCGGATCAACCCACCTACCCATCAGGCCTCACCCCCACACATCAGAGAGCGTGAGGACATCCACACCACCGGGCTAACGGCTCGGCTTGACGCCGCACCCGTACACACAGATACCATTGACACGACTGGAAATCCTTTGTGTAGCAACAGAGACGACAAGAAAGACCAGTCAGTTCGTCGCCACGGGAACAGACCACAGCCCGCCAAGACTTCGGCTGTTCCCCTGGCGACCACCAACCGGCCGCACACCCACTTTTCAGTTGTCTACCAAGGGCATGCGTCACCAGCACGCGACCCACAGTCACGCGCCGACGACGCAACCCCTTACCTCACAAGGCCTTCCGGTCAGGCCCGATCAACCTCCGCGCCCTGGTCCAAGCCCTTTAGCCCTGACGGCTCCGGTTCCTCGGTGAAGTTCCTGAGCACGTCCGCCTCGGCCAGGTACAGCCGCCCAAGATCCATGAGCAGTACGCCGAGTTCCTGAAAGTGCCTCACCCGGTCCGGGTCCAGACCGCACACGCGCGCGATGTGCTGCGCGAGCACCTCACCGAAGTGAGGATGAGTCTTCTCGATCTCACGCGACAACCGCACCAGCGAGACGCGCAGCAGCTCCTCAGTCAGAATTTCCGCAGCCACGGCAACTCCTCTCCATTGTTGACTTACAGAAACTCCCGTATGTGAGACTTGGCCTCCGGATTCAATCTAAACTCATACAGTGGCAGCCCAGGCTTGTCTGAGTCCGTCAATCTGCGTACGACGTACCCGTTGTCAAAAAGCTCCATCATGTGCTTTCGGACGGTGCCCGTGGAGCCGCTCTGCATCTTGAGGGCAATCGCTCTTATTGTGAACCATTTCGCGGGTTTCGCGCAGACGATCGAAAGCTCACTCTTAAGCTTTCCGACACCGCTACGCAGCGGGGTAAAATTACGTCGTTCAATCTCTGGCGGCGACTTCGCGGCCAAAAATGCGAGAACAAGATTCTCGGTGCCACACGCAAGCAGCCAGCGATCGGTTTCACCAGGTTCACTCCTGGAGATCATCGCGACAATTCCGCGCTTCCGAAGCGCCCGAAGTGCGTACCAGACCGAAGCAATGTTCCGGTCAGGCCCACCAGTGATCAGCTGAGTCGCCGTCAACGCGTCTGACGACGCCGCCAGCCGGGTGAGGATATGCAGCTTCAGTGCAAGCCCTTGAGGGGGAAGGCTGGCCAATGCGAAATGAATATCGTCACTCATCTGCACCGCTACTCCGGCTCACGTTGCGGCAGCGCGTTGTCCGGCACACGGTGGTGCCGCCGCTGGTGCAACAACTCCGAGCGCTCCTCGTCCGTCATCGACAGCCACGCGTTTCCCGCCTCGTCCATCTGAGCCGTCGTCGCGAAATGCCCCGCAGGACGCAACAGCTGTTCGCGTGACTCCGCCTGGTGATCGAACATCTCAGCGGCGTGCAACGCGGCCGCCTTCGCCCACCACGGCGTCTCCGGGTGCCCGGCGAGCTGACGCCAGCACCGCGCCACCTGCCGATAGGCGGGCGCGATCCGAGCGACGGCGTCCGGATCATCAACAGCCGCGTAGCGGTTCGCCTCATCAGCCGCAGTGAACCGCTGGTAGGCCTTCTGCCACTGCTCACCCAGCACCTTGAGGTCTGCCACGGCTTACGCCGCCTTGGACGCTTCAGGCGTGCCGCTACCCTGCTTCGGCGCGCGACCCGGCGTCGGCGGAGCCAGCATCTCCTCCGCCCACACCGTGTAGCTCACCCAGCCATCCCGCACGTACGGCGTGACCTTCAGGCCGCGGAACACCGCCGGGCGGAAGGGCGTACCCGCCAGCGCTTCCGGCGGGACGGGCTGGTACTCCGAAGCGATCTTCACCACCGCACCGGTGTTCTTGCCCTTCGCGGACGGGTCCGTGCCCTGCACCGTCCACACCGGAAGACCCGTCAGCTTGTCCACGGCCGGACGAGGCTGCTTGCCCTCCGAGTACTCCGTCGCCCGCTCCACGCTCAACACGAAGAACCCCTGCGGGAACAACTCATCGAACGTGATCGGGAACCGATGGCCAGCGGGGATACCCACTTGGTTCTCCTTCTGTCGGGCCGCTCGCTCGCGGCGCACTGCTGTTTCTGGAACGTGCCTAACCAGATTCGGCGCCGATTCGTCCCGTCCGCGTTCCGTCCCTGTCTCTTCTGACGCGCGGCGTACTCAGACAGTCTCGTCTTGGTCTCGTCTTCGTGGTACCGTCGTCCCGTCTCGCGCCACGGGGAGAGGTTCATGCCGACCGAATCGACGCTGTTGAGAGTGCTGTTGAGGCAGCGGCACATGCAGGGTTACCTGACGTTCCGCAAGGAGTACGACCGCGTCGCGAGGCAGCTTGACGGCGATCTTGTCGGCAAGTGGCCGAGCAAGGCACAGTTCTACCGGTGGACGTCCGGCGACCTGCTGGGCCTGCCGTATGCGGACCATTGCCGCGTCCTGGAGAAAATGTTTCCGGGCTGGACCGCACAGCAGCTTTTCGCGCCCCACGAGGGCGACGGCGATAGCCTCGTGACCCCGCCACAGCGCACCACCAGCACCGCCCCCGCTCCGCGCCCGGTGCAGCTACCCCAGCAAGCCAGGCTTGCCGACATCACCGCCGCCTACGCGACCCGAACCGAGTTCCTGCACAACGTCACTCCGCGAACGTTGTTCGACGGTGCGAAGCAGATCAGCATGGCTGGGTTGTCGCTCAACATGTTGTGCCAGCAGTACTCGGACAAGAGTCTGCTGGACGCGGTCGAGGAGGGGACGATCATCCGGGCGTTGTTCCTTGACCCGAACGGGACCTACAGTGCCGCGCGTGAGCGCGAAGAGGGGTTGCCCGAGGGACACCTCAGCATGCTCACGCGGTTGAACATCGAGGCTCTCAGCCGTCTCCGCTCGAAGATGTCACCAAGCGCCAAGGGCTCGCTTGCCATCCGCGTCTATGACGAGCCGATCCGCTACAACATCACGATCGTTGACCAGTTCAAGTGCATCGTGCAGCCGTACCTGCCGGACGCACGAGGCGTCGAATCGCCCACCCTCGTCATTGAAAACGACGAGACCACGCCCGGTCTCTACACGACGTTCGCCCAAGTCTTCGAGTCCATGTGGGACCGCGCACGGGAGGTTTCTTGATGCACCAGCTCGACCACCTGGCGGACGTGGCCAAGAACGCCGTCCGCATCGGCCACGAGCTGATCAAGACCACTCGTCCGCACACCGTCACCGAGAAGACCGACCGCGACACCTACACAGAGGTGGACGTCAGGATTGAGCGGGAGATCCGCGCCTATCTCGCCGAGGCGACACCTGACATCAGCTTCGTTGGCGAAGAAGAGGGACCCAGCGACGCAGCCGCCGACAGCGCCTACGTGTGGGGGCTCGACCCGATCGACGGCACGTCCAACTTCGTACACGGAGTGCCGCTGAGCGCGGTTTCCCTCGCGTTGGTGCAGGGTGATCGCACCGTGGTCGCCGCAATCTCGTTGCCTTACTTGGAACTTCACTACTCCGCCGTTCTCGGCAACGGCGCGTTCGTCAACGGCAAGAGGCTCGAAACGAGCAAGACGACCGAGCTGTCCAAGTCCATTGTGGCCATTGGTGACTACGCCCTGGGTGAGGGCTCGGCCGAGAAGAACAGCCAGCGAATCGCGCTCACAGCCGCACTCGCGGAGCGAGTCGAGCGTGTCCGCATGTTCGGGTCCGCAGCCCATGACTTTGTCTGGCTGGCCGAAGGTCGCATTGATGGGGCCATCGTCCTGTCGAACAAGGAACTGGACCTAGCCGCAGGCATTCTCATCGCTCGCGAGGCCGGGGCCGTCGTGATGGACAGCTCAGGCGCCCAGCACACGCGCGCATCCAAGCACACTGTTGCCGCCGCACCCGGTATCGCAGACGAACTTCTGTCGCTGGTCCAGTCCGCCGTCTGAGTCACGGTCGCGATGCACTGCTGAATTCGGCTTTATGGGATCAAGGCGCGCCGCCACTGGCGGCGCGCGGGCGGCCGTCTCGCGCTGACACCGCCCACCGTTGCGCCCGCTCCCCGCATCGGGACACGCCGGGCTCCCGCTCCGCTCCGCCCGTCGGCCCCGCGCGGGAGCGCGCGCAGGTGGCCAAGTCCGCGCGCCGCCACCAGCGGTCAACCATGCCGGCAACTTCGCCGCCAAAAGCAACAGACCTCACTGCGGACTTGAGCTGCAAACGTGCAGCTCACGCACTGTCTACTCCCACGGAGGCCAGATCCTTTAACACTGTGCCGCCGGTATCAAGGGCGCCTTCGGCGTCGCTACGCGATGGGCCAAGGCCCACCCTTGACACCGACGACACAGCGCTAACTGCGGCAAGGGCCGTGGAAGCGGGGGCGAGCAGCCACCGCCCCACTCAAGCCGAGGACCTCGACCGCAGGAGCGCTGACCATGAAGAACCGCCACCAGGCCCAGCCCGGACAGCTCGCCATGTGGGGCGTCTACGAGCTGGAGGCCCAGGCCGTCGCCGCGTGCAGCCGCCCGGCAGCCAAGTCCGCACCCGTTGCCGTCCCAGTTGCCGAGGTCATGCCGATCTTCAAAGCTCCCGTGACCATGATCGTCTTTCGGTCGCCGTGCACGCAAAACGGCCCCTCGATCCCCACTCAGCGCGGAGGTCGAGGAGCCGTCCATGATCAACTCTCAGGCCGTCGACAGGCCGTCACACGTCCAAAAGCGACCGGATGCAACCGGACCCAACGAGAACAAACCAGCAGGTCAGAGTACCTGCCAGCCTTCCTCGCGCCTGGCAGCACCCGTCAGGCGTCACTTGAAGTGGTTGTGGTAGACCGCGTCGAACCGGACGAGCGTGGTCCACAGCCGGATGTCCACCTCGGTGAGCTGGTCGCCGACGAGGTACTCGTGCCTGCCGAGGTGGGCCTCGATGCGGTCGAGCTCGGCGAACAGGGCGGTGTACGCCTGCTCGTAGGCCTCCTGTGACGTGGCGAAACCGGCCTTGTACACGCCGTTGTTGACGTGGTGGAAGATCGGCTCGATCCAGGCGTCGATCTCGTCGCGCAGGTGCTCCGGGTAGAGAGTGCTCTCCGGGCGCCAGCGCAGGCTGAAGTCCAGCGTGAGCTGCGGGTAGTCGTTGGTCACGACCTCACCGGTGGTCGTGTCGACGAGGGCGGGGACGGTGACCCGGCCGTCGTAGTCCGGGTCGGCCTTGAGGTAGGCCTCGCTCAGGAAGTCGATGTGCAGGACCGGGTCGGTCTCCGGGAACCGCCAGCCGCGTTCGTCCCGGATCGGGTCGACGACCGCCAGGGAGATGGCGTCTTCGAGGCCGAGCAGCTTGCGGACGATGATCGCGCGGTGCGCCCACGGGCAGGCGAGGCTGACGACGAGCCGGTAGCGGCCCGGTTCCGGCTCCGGGCGGGCGGTGAAGCGGTTGGGCTGCCGGACGAACGCTCCTGTGGTGCTGGTCTCCTTCGTGAACTGCGCCATGTGCTCGACGATAGGCGCATGTACCCGGAGATCGAGCCCCACGCGTCAGGTCACCTGGACACCGGTGACGGCAACCTCGTGTACTGGGAGGAGTGCGGCAACCCGTCCGGCAAGCCGGTCGTGTTCCTGCACGGAGGGCCCGGTGGCGGCTGCTCGCCGTCGCACCGCCGCCTGTTCGACCCGTCCGCGTACCGGATCATCCTGTTCGACCAGCGCGGGTGCGGACGGTCGCTGCCGCACGCGGCGGTGTCGGGCGACCTCTCGTTGAACACGACGTGGCACCTCGTCGCGGACATGGAGCTGTTGCGGGAGTCGCTCGGTGTCTCGCGGTGGCAGGTGTTCGGCGGCTCATGGGGCTCGACGCTCGCCCTGGCGTACGCCGAGAAGCACCCTTCGCGCGTTTCGGAACTGGTGCTGCGCGGGATCTTCACGCTGCGGGCGTCCGAAGTGGACTGGTACTACCGCGGCGGGGCGGCGCACCTCTTCCCCGACCTGTGGGAGAGGTTCCTGGAACCGATCGCGGGCCTGTCCGGTGACCCCGTCGAGCTGTACGCGAAGCTGCTCGCCGACCCGGATCCCGCGGTGCACGGACCGGCGGCGGTCGCGTGGAGCACCTGGGAGGGCGCGACGGTCACGTTGCTGCCCCGGCCGGAACTGGTCGCGGAGTTCGCCGAACCCGCGTACGCGCTGGCGTTCGCCCGGATCGAGAACCACTACTTCGTCAACAACGGGTGGCTCGAGGAGGGGCAGCTGATCCGGGACGCCTCCCGGCTGGCGGGCATCCCCGGCGTGATCGTGCAGGGGCGGTACGACGTCGCGACGCCCGCGGTGTCGGCGTGGGACCTGCACAGGGCCTGGCCGGGGTCGGAACTGGTGCTGGTGCCGGACGCCGGGCACGCCTACGACGAGCCCGGCGTCCTGGCCGCGCTGCTGGCAGCGACGGACCGGTTCCGCGACTAACGCAGACCGGCCCAGCGTGCGCTCGACGAGGTGCAGGCCGCCACGGTGACCTGCGCGGTCAGGCACTTGCCGGAGGCGGCGTTGCGGAACTGGAACGTGCTGCCCGTGGCCGGGACGCGGTGCCAGCGCTGGGTGTTGCTCGCTCCGCACGTCGCGCCCAGGACGTCACCGGTGCTGGTGGCGGCGAGGCACTTGTCGGTGGCGATGTTGTGCGGCCAGTCGACGTTGTCGATGATCGGCACGATCCAGCGCTGCTGGTCGGCCGCCCGGTTGCAGGGCTGCAGGACCACGTTGGTGCCGGTGTCGGCGAGACAGCGGCTGGTGCCGGACAGCTGGTACTGGACGACCGGTTCGGCCGACGCCGGGACGGCGGTCAGGGTCGTCACGGCGGCGGCGGTCGCGATGATCGCGGCTAGTTTCCCCATGGCGGAGATCCTGGCAGCGCACCGGATTCCGCGAATCCACCTGTGGTTGTCAACCCTGGCCGTAGTCGAGAGCGCGTTCGAGACTCGCGCGCGCCTGGACCAGAGAGGGGCCGTACCAGGTCAGGTGACGACCGTTGACCAGCGCATATGGCAGACCGGGGAAGCTTTCCGGGCCGTCTTCGTGGGTGAACGCGTACGGCTCGTCGGGCAGGATCACCAGGTCGGGGCGTCGCGCGTTCAGCTCTTCCAGCGACGGACGCGGGTAGCGCTCCTCGTGGGAGGCGTAGACGTTCTCGATTCCCAGGCGCCGCAACACATCGGTGGCGAAGGTATCGCGGCCGACGACGACCCACGGGCGGCGCCAGACCGGGATCAGCGCGGTCAGCTTCGTCGGTTTCGCGTGACGCCAGAGGTCTTCCGCCCGGGTCAGCCAGGCCGGTTCGAGGTCCCACGCGGTGGCGAAGAGCCGGCGCAACGAGCCGAGCGCGTGCGGCACCGTCGCGGGCGCCTCGGTGCCCCAGACCTGGATGCCGTTGGCGCGCAACCGGTCCACGTCCTCGGCGCGGTTCTCCTCGGAGTTCACGATGACGAGGTCGGGGTGCAGTGCCAGCACGCGGTCGACGTCCGGGTACTTGGAGCCGCCGACGCGTTGAACGTCCAAAGAGGACGGATGGGTGCAGTAGTCCGTGGCGCCCACGAGGGCACCAGGAACGCTGACCGCGACAGCCTCGGTGATGGAGGGAACCAGACTGACCACGCGGGTGGGCCGGTCGAGCACCACAGGCTCACCGAGGTCGTCGACGGGCAGCATCAGACTCCCGTGATCTTCAGGCCGGCGTGGGTCTTGTAGCGGCGGTTGATCGCGATGAGGTTCGCGGTGAACGCCTCGATCTGGTGGGCGTTGCGCAGCCGGCCGCCGTAGACGCCGCGGAAGCCCGGCACCAGCTCGGCCAGCGCGCGCACGGTGTCGGTGGCCTCGCGGTCGTCGCCGAGGACCAGGACGTCCATGTCCACTTCGGACACCGACAGGTCGGCCAGCAGCACGGCCGACACGTGGTGGAACGCGGCGGTGACGCGCGACTCCGGCAGCAGCAGTTCGGCCTGCTGGGCGGCGCTGCCCTCGGTGACGGGAAGGGCGAACGGGCCCTGCTTGTCGAAGCCGAGCGGGTTCACGCAGTCGATGACGATCTTGCCGGCCAGCTGGTCGCGCAACGACGCGAGCAGGTCGCCGTGGCCGTCCCACGGAACGGCGACCAGCACGATGTCGGAGTCGGCCGCGCAGTCGGAGTTGTCCGCGCCCCGCACGTCGCCGCCGGCGACCTCGACGATCTCCTTGGCCGCCAGCTCGGCCCGCTCGGCGCTGCGGGAGCCGATGATCACCTTGAGGCCCGCCTTGGCCCAGCGGATCGCGAGGCCCTTGCCCTGGGCTCCGGTGCCGCCCAGAACGCCGACGGTGAGGTCACGAATGTCTGTCACCCGTGCATCTTCACACGCCCGGCCCGCCGCGGGCCGGGCAACGTGACCTTGGGCTCGATGCTCAGACCGCCTGGAACCGAACGAGCCGCCGCTGGGGGTCCGCTTCCTCCAGCCGGACCCGGATCCGCTCGCCTTCCGGCAGCCGGGCGCCCTCGCACTTCGCGATCACCGGCGGCGCCGACACGAACACGTCCGCCTCGCGGTCCCCGGACCGCAGCACCACGGCCTCGAACTCCTGCCCGACGCGCCCGGCGAGCACCCAGGCCTCGACCTGGTCCAGCGCGGCCCGTTCCACCTTCGCGGCCAGCGAGTCCGACGCCTCCATCAGCGCCGGCAGCTGCGGCAACGCCTCGGCGAGCCACTCCGGCAGGTCCTGGCCGGCCGTGACCGCCAGGCACACCTCGGAGCCGAACCGGTCTACCAGGCGCCGCAACGGTGCGGTCACGTGTGCGTACGGCGCCGCCACGCCCGCATGGGTCGTCACGTCGGGAACCGAACCGTTGAACGCCGAGTAGCCCGCGCCGCGCAGCAGGCTGGTGGCGTCGGTGAACAGCGCCAACGACTCGGGCTTCGCGGCGTCCAGTCCGGCCAGGAACGCGCCCGGTGAGAGATCGGCCGGCCACGGCACCTTGAGCGCGGCCGCGGACCTGCGCAGGGCCTTCACGGCGTCGGCGTCCGGGTCGGGCAACGTCCGCAGGACGCCCGCACGGGCCTCCAGCATGATCGCCGCCGCCGCCATCCCGGTCATCAGCGAGATCTCGGCGTTCCACGCGTCCACGAGCGCCCGCGGCCGGGTGACGAGCTTCCAGCCGTCACCGTTGGACTCGATCTCCTGCTCCGGCAGCTGCAGCTCGATGGCCCCGCGCTCACGGGCCAGCGCCCGCCGCAACGGCCCGAACTCGGCCAGTGCCGCGATGGAGGGGTGCGGATCACCCGTGTCGAACGTCTCCTGCACCGAGGCGTAGTCGAACTGGGCCTGCGACCGCACCAGCGCCCGCCGCACCTCGACGCCGGTGGGCACGCCGCCGGCCGAGCAGGTGAACGTCCACAGGACAGCGGGCCGGACCACGCCGGGCAGCAACGACGCCGCACCCTCGGACAGCGCGGTCGGGTGCAGCGGCACGTTGCCGTCGGGCAGGTAGATCGTCTGCCCGCGGTGACGGACCTCGGTGTCCAGCGCACCGCCCGGAGTCACGAAGGCACCCAGGTCGGCGATCGCGTAGTGCACGACGAAGCCGGTGGCCGTCCGCTCCAGGCACAACGCCTGGTCCAGGTCCTTCGCGCCGGGCGGGTCGATCGTCACCAGCGGGATCGAGGTGAGGTCGGGGCGGTCGCCGAACGAGCGGGAAGCCGCCGCCTCGGCCTCGGCGAGCACTGCCGTCGGAAACGACGACGGCAGGCCGAACTCGGTCCGAATTCCGTCAAAAGCCAGGTCAGCACGACCAGTGCGGATCACCATCGAAGCCACGCCGCACAGACTAGGCGCCCGCTCGGAATTTCCGCCGTCACTCGCGTCGTGCCGCGTGCTCGATGAAGGGCGCCTTACTCCACCTGAGGTGCAGGAAGGCGCCCTTCATCGACGTCGGACGCGACCTAGTCCTCGTCGTCGCCGCGCCACTTCTTGTCCGCCTCGTCGGCGGCCCGAGTGCGTTCGCGGGCGATCTCCAGCGCACGGGCCGCGGTGGCCTCGTCCGGATAGGGACCCATGCGGTCCGGCCCCTTGCAGCCCTTGCCCTGCTCGACCGTCTGGTGGGTCAGGCAGTAGTACCAACCGCTCTTGTCGCTCATCGGCGTTCGCCTCCCAAAGGCGCCGGGAATCCCCTCGGCGGCGTTGACTGGTTGGCGTTGGCGTACTCAGACGGGATCGGGTCCAAACACGACACCAGCACCGTGCGGTCCTCGGCGTTCTCGATCTTGCGCCCGGACCGCTCCCGGTAGACCAGCGAACCGTCGGAGTCGATCTCCATGATGGCGCCGACCTCGGCCAGCTGGTCCTCGTCCAGGTCCGCGAGCTTCTCGTAGCGGGACGGCACCACCCGGTAGATCGGCCAGTTCAGGTGGCCGTAGGTGCGGTGGAACTCCGCGAGCAGGTGGACGAAGTGCTGCTGCCAAGGCAACGGCATCGCCTCGGCCAGAGCCCGCGGGACCACCACGTAGTCGGACGACACACCCGGAGCACCGGCCGCCATGTAGTCACGCACTGGTGTGCTCGACGCGGGCGGTCCGGAAGGCCTCGGGATGGGGTCGTGGTTGAACATGCAGCGCCTCCCCGCGATCTACACGCCCGGCCGGACGGCCAGCGGCATCAACTCGTAATAGTTCCAGTTGATCTTGCTGATCTTCACGACGTCACCCGTTTCGGGGGCGTGGATGTACTCGTCGTTGCCGAGGTACATGGCCACGTGGTGCACCGTTCGCGGGTTCGACGGGTCGGTCGCCCAGAAGATCAGGTCGCCTGCCTGGGCATCGCGCACCGGCAGGTGGGCGCCGCCCTGTTCGTACTGGTCGTTCGCCACGCGCGGGATCTTCACGCCGGCCGCCGCGAACGCCTTCACGAGGATTCCGGAGCAGTCCCACGCGTCCGGTCCGTTGCCGCCCCACAGGTACGGCTCGCCCAGCTGTTCCTTGGCGAACTGGATGGCGATGCCCGCCGCGTTCGAGGCCAGCAGGTACTGGCCCGCACCGGAACCGCAGCCCGCCGGGTCGGTGATCTGCCCGAGCTCGCCCAGCAGGAACGCCGCCATGGCCTCCCAGTTGTGGTACCGGTCGGGGAACGCCGACCGCTCCACCGCCTGCGCCGAGTCACCGGGCCGCTTGCTCTCCCAGTCCGGCACCTTCAGCAGCACGTCGTAGAACTTGTTGATCGCGTAGGTCGGATCGATGACTTGGGCTTCCGTGCCCCAGCCCATCGACGGGCGCATCTGGAAGATGCCGAGCGAGTCGGCGTCGCCGTAGTTCAGCGGGCGCAGGCCCGACTCGGTCATGCCCGCCTGGATCGCGACCTGCCACGCGAGCGGCGGCAGCTTGCGCTCCTGGCCGATGGAGATGATGCGCGCGACGATGTTGCGCTGCTCGTCGTTGAGCCGCGACGCGTCGTTGCGGCCCTTGTCGCCGCCGCCCGAGTCCCACGGCCCGATGGCGGCGTTGCAGCTCGACAGCCTCAGGCCACCGTTGATCGCGGGGTTCGTCGAGTTGCTGACCACCTGGGTCACGCCGGACGTCGCCACCGCGATCACGACGACCGCGACGAGGGCACCGATCAGCAACATCAGCCGCATGGTCAGTCCGCCTTCGTGTAACTGTTCACGCGCCACTTGCCGTCCGGCGCCTTGACCAGCGTGATGACGACCTTGCCGACGTTCGTGCCCACCTCGAAGTCAGCCGACGACGTGTAGGACTTCTTCGGCGTGACCTTCTGGGTGATCTTGTTCGGCACGTTCCTGGGGTCGATCGTCGCCATCTGCGCGAGGAACTCCTCCGTCGTGTACGGACGGAGTTGCGCCAGCCACTTGTCCACGTTGTTGTCCGGCGGCGGCTTGATCCAGTTCTCCGCCCACAGCTCGGCGATCAGCTGCGCGTCGGCCTGCGGCGGAGCGGCGGACGCGGAGATCGACGGCGGCGGCAGCTTGGTCGGCAGCGTGGCACCGCTGGACGGCAGCTGGCCCACCTGGGTGCCCTGCTGCGACGTCGAGGACTGGCCCGCGGACGTCGGCGCCGACGGCTTGCGGTCGAGCACCTTCGGGATGATCACGCCGAGCGCGACGACGACCACCACGAAGATGATGATCGACGCGGCCAGGTGACGCGGGGAACGCAGCGGCCATCCCCACAGCCTGCGGTAGACCGCGGCACGGCCGCGGTTGGTTCGGATCGGCACCTACGCCTCCCTTCAGTTGTCCCTGACTTCGAAGCCGCGCGACGGCCGGTAGATCACGTGCACCTGACGCCCTGCCACCACTTCTGTCTCAGCCCTGCGGGGTTCCTGCACCGGGCCCTGATAGCCGGTGGACCGCGACGGCACGAGCACCGCGTCGTCGACCCGGTCCCACTGCCGGTCGGTGACAGGCGGGGTGTCGACCACGCGCGACCGGCCGACCGGCAGCGCCGCCGGGCCGGAACCCGCGGGCAACGCGCCGGCGCGCACGCCGTACCCGTCGGAGCCGCTGACGATCTGGCCGGGCTGGGCGTCGCGGTCGAGGCGCTGGGCGGTCGCCATGACCGGGCTGGAGGCCTCCGGGCGGACGCGGCCGCGACCGCGCTGCGGGACCTCGTCGCCGTCGGTCTCGTTCTCCCGCACGGACTCCCAGAACTCGTCCTGCGGCGTCGGGCCCGCGGACTTCTTGCGGCCCAGCATCTTCGACCAGACACCGCCGCTCATCGGCAGCACGTTGCCCGCCGAGCCGACCGACATCTCGACCATCTGCCACATGCGGCGCAACGGTTTGCCGATCACGAAGCACACCAGCGTGAGCATCAGGCCGAGCAACGTGCGCGTGAGCAACGACAGCCCGGTCGCGTTGAAGATCGCCTGCAGCAGCAACGCGTGGACACCCGCGAGGACCGCGAGCACCAGCACGTTGAACACCGTCACGGCGGCCGCGCGCGCGACCTTGCGCAGCAGGTCGTGGTGGATCAGCGCGACGAGACCGATGAGCGGTCCGGCCAGGGTCAGGATCCGCAGCAGCAGCTGGGCCAGCAGCACCGCGGCCTTCGCGAACAGCTGGAACAGTGAGAACGCGATCGCCTGCAGCAGCGCGAGGAACCCGGCGCCGGTGCGGCTGCCGTCGGTGCCGTCGAAGTAGCCCTTGGCGGTGCCGAGCTGGGCTTCGAGGGCCTTCCACTCGGCCTTCTTGGCCTCCAGCGCCGCCTGGTCCGCGTCCTTGTGCTCGGCGATCTCGCTCGTCGTCCAGGCCTGCGCCTTGAGGATGCGCGGGCCGTACTCGGTGGCCTGCGGTGCCTCCGGCGTGCCGAACGCGCCGCGCAGCCAGCTCTGGTAGACGACGGCGTCGTGCAGCTTCGTCGGCAGGACGTGCAGCGTGCCTTGCTCCTCCGGTGCCTCGATGAACCCGGCCTGGATCTCGGAGGTCTTGGAGACCAGCGTGTTGTCGAGGAGGTTGTAGAACTGCGGCAAGGCCAAAGTGGACGTTGCCAGCCACATGGCGGCCAACGCCCAGAGCCCGCGTTTGGAGATCGTGGCGAAGTCGCCGGTCCAGATCTGCCGGAACATCAGGATCGCGAGGATCAGCGCCACCAGGCCGAACCAGCGCAGGTAGACGTTGTCGTAGACCTTCTGCACGCCGTTCTTCACGGCGTCGTCCAGCGGGACCAGCAGACCGCGGCCCATCACCGTGTAGTGCAACGCGTTCGTGGCACCGACGATGTTCTTGCCGATGCTGAACAGCTCGTTGCCCGCCCACGTGTCGATGGTCGCGTTGGCGTCGGGCAGGACGTTGCACTTGGCGTTGTAGTTGTGCCAGACCATGCCCGCGTAGCCGAAGTCGAGGTACGGCGAGCCGGGCAGGCCGTTGCCGACGGGCGGGTCGAGCGCGCCGACCATGCCGGCGCCGGGCCGTTCCGGATTCGGTGCCTCGCCGCAGGATTGAGCGTGCGCCATCGGGGCACCCAGTACCACCTGCAGCGCCAGGATGGCCGCCACGAGGCCCACCGACCTGGCGCGCGCTGACATGCGCAGCTGGAACCGCCGCCTCGCCCAGAGCAAGGCGGCGATCACCAGCACGATCGTCAGCGCCGTCATGCGGCGCCGTCCCGGTGGCGGTTGGTGCCGTCACCGTGGCCCACCAGGTGGGCCTCGTCCTCCGTCAGTCCGAGTTCCATGTCCGCCGCCAGTTCGTCGTCGATCTCGTCGGGCACGTAGGCGGGCGGCTGCGGGGCCGCGTGGTCGTCGCCCGTCTTCACGAGCTCGCCGGAACCGTTGTCGCGCTTGGCGTCCGGGGTCGTGTCGAGGGCGTTGCGCAGGTGCTCCAGGTGCGGGCCGCTGAAGTCGATGCGGATCCGCTCCACACCACCGGCACCGTCGCCGAAGATGAACTGCCGCGGCGCGCGGTCGCGTTCGGTCGCGGTGCGCTCGCCACCGGGGCGGCGGCCGAGCGACGCGATGACCTGCTCGTACCCGGCTCCGACCGGAACCTTGAGCAGCCGCAACGCGTCCGCCTGCGCCTGGTCGTCGTCCAGGCGCCCGACGAAGACCGAGTCGAGCAGCGCCACGAAGCCCTGGATCTTCAGGAAGTCGGCGGGGATCTGCGACGACAGCAGCACGCGGACGTTCCACTTGCGCGAGTCACGCGCGAAGCGGTTCATCAGCACGCGGCCGGTCGGGACCTCGGAGAGGAAGAACGCCTCGTCGATCCAGACGCCCTTGCGGAGGTCCTTCGGCCGGTCGTAGATCGACCGCTGAGTCAGCCAGGCGGCGAGGTTCAGCATCTCGACGCCGAGCGCCTCCGCGTCGGTCCAGTGCTCACGGCCGACACCGTCCTTCGGCAGGTTCAGGCCGGCCATGGTGAGCACGGTGAGCCGGTCGTCGCGCTGCTCGTTGTACGGGTCGGCGTCCTGCTCGGGGATCAGCAACGACATGCGCTCGCGCATCTCGTCGAGGAAGTCCGCGACGACGACGGCGTGCTCGTGGTGCTCGGACGCGTCCCGGCGAAGCGCTTCGAAGACGAGACCGGGATGCGCGTCGAAGCGGCCACCGACCGTGCGGACGGCACGCAGCAGCACGATGCGCGTCTGCGGCAGGCGTGCGACCTCGAACGGCAGCAGACCCGTGAGCACGTCCAGCACAAGACGACGACGGGTCGCCGCAGCCAGCGCCTTCTCGCGGCGCCAGGCCCGCTCCGGGTCCTCCTCGTCGAGGAAGTGCTCGATCATCGGCTCGGCGACCACCCGGTACGGGTTGAGGATGCCGGGCTGGGCGTTGAGCAGGTTGATCGGCCGCGCGTACGGCCGCAGCTCCGGCAGGTCGCACAGCGCCGACAGCGGTCCGGACGGGTCGAGCAACGTCCAGTGCGCGCCGGAGCGCAGGGTCTTGTAGACCATGCCGCCGCCGAGGAACGACTTGCCGGCGCCGAGGCCCGCGACCATCGCCGTCAGGCCCGAGGCGTCCCGGAGCTCCTGCGCCATCCACGGATCCCACGCGACCGGGCGGCGGGTGGCCGTGACGGTCTCGCCCAGCAGGATGCCGCGCCGGTCACCGACCTCGGCCGTCGCCGTGGGCACCGCACTCGCGGCCCACAACACGCTGCCGCGACGCAGGTACGCGCCGTTGGACAGCGGTTCACCGGGGATGAACTCGCGGGCGATCGCGTACTGCGCCTCGGGGTGCTCGATCGCGATCTTCGGCTTGTACAGCTCGAGCAACGACTGGGCGAGCCTGAGCGCCTCGCGCTCGGTCGGACCGCTGACCGCGAGCCGCCACCAGCTGCGCACCCGGGTGCCCAGCGCGGTGAAGCCCGACGTCATCTCGTCGTCGATCTCCAGCACGCGCCCGGCCTGGCGGGCCAGGGACTGCGGCGGGTCGAGCTCGTGCTCGTCGGTGTAGTGGCGGACCTGCGAGCGCACCTTGCTCATCTGCCGCGACAGCTCACCCGAGACCTCCTCGGGCTTGCGCACGTAGATCCGCGCGGACCACTCGACACTCGCCGGCAACCGGTCGGAGCGCTGCACCCACGGGTCGTCGACCTCGGGGATCTGCAGGCCGTGCATCAACCCGACGGTGAGCACGCAGACGTGCCGCTTGATGCCCGCGTTCGAGCCGGTGCGGCCGCGCACGACCACCGTCGGCGAGTACGGCTCCTGGTGGAAGTCCGCGGCGTCGGTGAACGACGCCAGGTCCTCCGGTTCCCACGCGGCACCCGGCACGGCGGGCAGGTTGCGCGGCGCGGGCAGGCCCAGCGAGCACGACCGGTGCATCAGCCAGGACATCTCCTCGGCCGTGGCGGGACGGCCTTCGAGACCCGCGGACCCGATCACCTGGTCGAGGTGCTCGACCTCGGAGTCGAGCGCGACCAGCTCGGCGTCGACGGCGTCCGGGAAGACCCTGCGCAGCACCGGGGCCGCGCGTTCGACGGCGCGGTCCATCATGTTGCGGGTCTGCACCTGGACGCCCAGGTAGACCTCTTTCTCCGCCATCGAGCGGCCCATGAGCTGCTGCTGCTCGCCGACCATGTAGTCGTCGAACGACAGCGTGCCGGGCGTGTCCGGCAGGCGCTTGACGGCGTTGTGCACGTGCGCCTCGGCCCACATGCGGATCGGGTACGGCCGCGTGGTGACCCGCAGGTGCATCCAGCGGCCCTGCAGCTCGGCGTACTGCCCGGCGATGGCGGCGATCAGGTCCTGGCGCTGCGAGTCGCTGCGGAACGACCAGCGCTGCGGCGCGAGCCGGTACCAGGCGTAGACCTCCTGGCCGGTGCGCAGCAGGTGGCCGTCGATGCTGCGGGCCGCGATCGACGGGGTGTAGCTGGGCACGGCCTGCTCGCCGGGCAGGCGACGGCCGCGCTTCGAGTAGACCTGCGCGCGCTCGCGGGGGTCGGCCGCGGCGTGCTGGGCGATGTGCTGGGCGGAGCGACGGTCACGGTCTCGCCGGCGTCCGAACACCGCGAACCTCCTTCTTACGGCTGGCTGACGTCCGGCGGGGCTGGGCCTGCTGTCTCGCCCGTTGTTTCTTGCTCAACTTGGGACGAGGCCGCTGCGGGTTGACCCGGATCCGGGCGGCGCTGGCCGCTCCGCCGGTGCTTGCCGTGCGCTCTCGAGGTGCGGTGAGCTCGCGGACCCACATCGACATGACGGCCGTGAGCGGCCGTTCATGGCTGATCCGCTGGGTGATGAAGCGCGTGAGGATGATCGTCGCGACGAGGGCCCAGGCCGTCGAGAAGAACCCGAAGCCGACGCCCATCTGGCGCTCGATCGTGAGTACGACGAGGAAAACGACGATCCCGACGCCCCACGCGACGTATCGCGCACGCCAGGGAAAAGTCGCTTTGGGCGGGCCGAGCCAGACGGCGTCGACCCGGTAGACCTCGTCGTCAGTGCGAACCCGCACGTGTCAGCCTCCGACGAACAGGCCGGCGAGCCACTTGCCGATGTTCGAGCCCGCGTCGGTCGTGACCGCGAGCCCGATGATGGCCAAAGCGACGATCACGCCACCGAGGCGGCGCATGACGCCCGCGTTGTCGCCCTTGCCACCACCCAGCCACAGCAGGAGGAGCGCAACGGTCAGGAGGAGCAGCGGAACGATGTTGTCCAGGATCCAGCCGCGGACATTGCCTGTGCCCGGCACCGTCGGCTGCTGCTGAGCGAGTGTCACCAGGTCCATGGCGGTCATTTGGTACTCCAGAGTGCGCTCGGGCTTGCGCTACGAGTAGAACACGAGTTCGTCACGACGTGTGAAGCTGTTGGAGCGGGCTGTAGATCATCTGGCCGTTCCCCCTGGGAGGAATTACGTCTAATCTGGCCGACACATCATCACTGAGGAGACGTCGGTGGGGAACACCCGGACCAAGATTCTCTCTGTCACCGGCAATGTTCACCCGACTGCGAAGGCCCTGGTCACCCACAGTGCGTGCGTCCTAAACATGCGCACGTGTCCACCCATGTGAACGCCCTGATCGGCCGGTTCGCGACCCCGCCGCGGGTACGACCCGGAGCTACGACTCCGAGGAGATTCGCCCATGCTCGAACCTGACCTCGTGCCGGACGGAAGTGTGGACGGAATCACAGCCTCCCCTAGTGCTCCAGGCGTGGAGGAGCCTACCGGGGAGGGCGGGCAAACCCGGCGCCGGGTCCAAAGGACCGTCAACTTCGACCGGTCCGTGCTGGAGCGTGCGCGTGCGGCGGCCACCTATCTGGCGTCCTACGAGCCTCAGGCCGGGGTGCGGTCGCTGGCCGACATCGTGAACCCGGCCGTGCTGGCCTACGTGACCGAGCTGGAGGAGCTGTACAACGCGGGCGCGCCGTTCCGCCCGGTGCTCCGGATGCCTTCGGGCCGCCCCGCCAAGCGCTGATCCCGGACGGAACGCGGGGGCCCCGCGTTCCCCGGAGGGAAACGCGGGGCCCCCGCGTTGCTCGTCAGGAGGCGCCGGAGATCCGCCAGAAGACACCGGTCGAGGTGTAGTCGGGGCCGACGGGGCCCTTGCCCCAGAAGTAGTCGTCGAAGTTGCCGAGCGCACCTGACGACGTGACGGGACCCATGGTCGCCCAGCGGACCGAGGCGGGCTGGGTGTCGATGCTGGCCTGCGCCCACGCGTCGCGGACCTTCATCGGGTTGTTCCACCACAGGAACGGCGAGCGCCACATGTAGTTGCCGAACTTGCCGCCGTGGTCGGCCGAGTTGTAGCTCACCGTGGTGAAGCTGTTGATCTGGTGCAGGCCGCGGAAGGCCTGGCCCCAGCGCTGCGCCCAGGTCTGGCCGCCGGTGTTGTCCTCCAGGATCAGGCAGGTGAAGAGGCTCATCCACTCGACGTCGTTGTCGCCCCAGCGGGCGTCGGTGTTGGAGAGCTTGGTGTCGTTGTGGTTGGAGCAGCCGGAGAAGGAGAAGCCGGTGCCCGAACCGTGGCCCTGCCAGTAGGTGAGGTCGACGTCGTCGGCCCAGTTCGTGTCGTCACCGCCCGCGATGGCCGGGTCCTTGAAGTCGCTCTCCCACGCGTTGCCGTCGAGCCAGCTGAAGGCGCGGGCGATGCCGTGGCTGCTCGCCTCGCTGTTGAACGTGCCGATGTTGGCGGCGGTGTTGGGCAGGCCGGCGCAGTTGCCGGTGCCCTCGCTGCCGACCTGCGTGCCGCCGGCCTGGATCTTGAACTGCGCCTCCGGCCTGGGCTCCTGGCCCGGTCCCGGCTGCGGCAGTTCGGCGCCGACCGCGGCGGGCAGCGTGATCGCCTGCGGGGCACCACCGTCGGCGGTGCGGCCGGCGCAGCGGAACGACGGCTCGACCTTCTCGACCTTCTCCTCCAGCGGTGCCGCCACGTAGACGTAGCTGACCTCCGGCTTCACCTCGGCGCCGAGGTACTTCTGGCAGAGCTTGGCGCCGTACGAGAGGTCGTTGACCTTCACCGTGCCCGCCTGGCCGTACGTGCGCGCGGCGTGGCTGACCGACGTCACGCCCTGCGCGTCGAACGACACCCGGATGTTCGCGCCCTCGCCCTCCAGCGGGATGCCGCCGAGCTGGAACGTGTACGACACGCTCGTGTCGAGGTTGGCGCTGAGCGCGGTGCGCCCGTTGACGTCCGACAGCTCGAACGTCGTGTACTGTGCGGTGGGCGCCGCGTTCGCGGGCAGCACACCCGCCGCGCTCAGCCCCTCCTGCGCGCGCTTGACCGCCTCGTCGGTCGGGATCGTCCTGATGCGCTTGATCGCGTCGAGGTCGAGACCGGTCTGCCTGGTCTCGTTGCCGTCCTCGTCCGGCCGGCCCTGTCCTTTGTCGACGGTCGGCAGGTGCTGGAAGCGCTGCTCGTCCGCGAAGGACACCCCGCCGGCCTCGGATCTCCGGACGTCCTTGAGGTCGAAGGCTCTTTGCAGCCTCAGCGCCTGCTCCTGGTCGAGGCCGGAGCTCTTCACCCCGTACACGGGCAGCTCCGCGGCGTCGGCGGTCGCGACACCGACCGCTCCGGCCGTGACGAGGCTGGACAGGGCCAGCACCACGGTCAGCTTGCGTTGCATGTCTCTCTTCCCTCCCTTGGGGACGACCGGCTGCAGGGGCCGGTCGTCTGACAGGAGGATCTGCCGTGCTGGACCGTGATACCGAGAGTGGCTCAGCGGGCTGCCGCGACCACTCGTTCGGCCGAAATTCTGTAACGCCCTTGGGGTCTGCGACTACTTAGAGGCGGACACCTGGGTATTTGATGCCTGCTCCGGTGTTCAGCACGACCACCTCGTCGTCCACCTTGAGCCAGCCGTCCTTGCGCAGTGTCCGCACGGCACTGATCGTGGCAGCGCCTTCCGGGCACAGGAAGACGCCCTCCAGCCGCGCGGTTTCCTTGCGGTCGGCCAGGAGCTGCTCGTCGTCGACGGCGATGGCGGTGCCATCGGTTTCCCTGATGGCCTGGAGGATGATGAAGTCCCCCAACGGTTTCGGCACGTTGATGCCGAACGCGCTCGTGTAGGCGTTGTCCCAGAACGTCGACTCGGCCTCGTTCTCGTCGAACGCCCTGACGATCGGCGCGCAGCCGGTGGACTGCACCGCGACGAGGCGCGGCAGAGGTCCGTCGATCCAGCCGAGCTCGCGCATCTCGTTGAGCGCCTTGTGAATCCCGATCAGGCCCACTCCGCCGCCGGTCGGGTAGACGATCACGTCGGGGACGCGCCAGCCGAGCTGCTCGACGATCTCGTAGCCCATCGTCTTCTTGCCCTCGATGCGATAGGGCTCCCTGAGGGTCGAGGCGTCGAAGAGGTCGACGTCCCTGATGACCCCGGCGGCGTCGGCGATGGTGCCCGGCACGACCCGCAGCTCGGCGCCGCTCGCCTCGACCTCCTCGCGGGTGATCAACGGGGCGTCCTCGGGCATCGCGATGACGCTGCGGAGGCCGGCGCGGGCCGCGTACAGGGCCCAGGCGGCGCCCGCGTTGCCGTTGGTCGGCATCTTGATGCCCTTGACGCCCAGCTCCTTCGCCCGAGCCACGCCGACGGCCGCGCCGCGGGCCTTGAACGAGCCGGTCGGGATGAGCGACTCGTCCTTCATGAGGACGGTCACGTCGAGCGCCCTGCTGAGCGCGGGCAACGGCACGAGCGGGGTCATGCCCTCGCCCAGGCTGAACTGCGCGTCCGGGTTCCGGACCGGGAGGACGTCGCGGTAGCGCCAGAGGCTGTTCTCCTCCGTCGGCCTGCCGACTTTCGTGAGGTCGTAGCGGGCGAGCAGCGGTGACGCGCACTCGTGGCAGAGGTTCTGGACGACGTCGGCGTCGTGCCGATGACCGCAGCGGGCGCACTCCAAGTGGGACAGCACAGGTCCATCAATACCGGTGAATGAGGCCATCGATTTACACCCGAAAGTACTAACGCTTCGCCCCGTTCGGGTGAGAGCATCAGCATCCCTGCTCCTGCGTTCCGAGGAGAGCCATGCGACGTCTCACCGCCAAGACCCTGTTCGCAGCCGTCCTGCTCGCCGCCGCCGTTCCCGCCACTCCAGCCAGTGCCGACGCCCAGACCAGCGGATACATCGTCCTGCTGAAGGACGGCGTGGGCGTGGCCGGCATGACCAACCTGCTCGGCGTCACCGTCGACAACGTGTACGAGTCCGCGGTGCGCGGTTACTCGGGCCACATGACCGCCGCCACCGCGGCGCGCCTCGCCCGTGACCCGCGGGTCGCACTGGTGCAGCCGGACGGCGTGGCCTCGATCGCCGCGCAGAGCCTGCCCACTGGCGTCGACCGCATCGACGCGGAGCAGAGTCCGACCGCCCGGATCAACGGCACCGACGAACGCGTGGACGTGGACGTCGCCGTGATCGACACCGGCGTCGACCTCGACCACCCCGACCTCAACGTCTACACCGCGGGAGCGAAGAACTGCTCCACCGGCCGCAGCGCTGACGACGGCAACGGCCACGGCACCCACGTCGCCGGCACGATCGGCGCGCTCGACAACGGCTTCGGCGTCGTGGGCGTGGCCCCCGGTGCCCGCATCTGGCCGGTCCGCGTGCTCAACAACCAGGGCAGCGGTTCGTTCTCGGCCATCATCTGCGGCATCGACTACGTCACCGCGCACGCGAACGAGATCGAGGTCGCGAACATGAGCCTCGGCGGTTCGGGCACCGACAGCGCCTGCGGCTCCAACAAGGACGCGATGCACGAGGCGATCTGCCGCTCGGTGGCCGCCGGCGTGACCTACGTCGTGGCCGCGGGCAACAGCGCGGCCGACTCGTCGACCTTCGTCCCCGCCGCCTACGACGAGGTCATCACGGTCAGCGCGCTGGCCGACTTCAACGGCCAGCCGGGTGGTGGAGCGGCGTCGACGTGCCGCGCGGACGTCGACGACACCTTCGCCGACTTCTCCAACTACGGCGCGGACGTGGACATCATCGCGCCCGGCGTGTGCATCACGTCGACCTGGAAGGACGGCGGCTACAACACGATCTCGGGCACGTCGATGGCCAGCCCGCACGTCGCGGGCGCGGCGGCGCTCTACAAGTCGACCCACCCGACCGCGTCGCCGTCGGCCGTGAGGACCGCACTGCGCTCCGCGGGCACCTCGAACTGGAACACCTCGACGGACCCGGACGGCACGCACGAGCCGTTGCTGAACGTGGCCTCGTTCTGAGCAGGCCGGCTGAGTGGGGCGGATGAGCCGGCATGTAAGCCGGATCCTGTTCATGGGACTCGCGCCCCACTTGGCGGCCATCCATCTGGGCCTGCCGTCGCCGACAGGCTCTAGCGGCCTACCCGCGAGCATCGGACGGGCCGCCCTCGAACGCTCGCGCAGGCACTCGCGTGCCCTCTTGGCCTTGCTCCGGGTGGGGTTTACCCAGCCGCCCCAGTCACCTGGGACGCTGGTGGTCTCTTACACCACCGTTTCACCCTTACCCCGGCTCACGCCGAGGCGGTCTGTTTTCTGTGGCACTGTCCCGAGGGTCGCCCCTGGTTGCCGTTAACAACCACCCTGCCCTGTGGAGTCCGGACTTTCCTCGACAGTCTCCTGCCGCGGCCGCCCTGCCGACTCATCCGCGTCCACCAGAATATCCCAACGGCTGGAACCGGTTGTCCACCGGTCCGGACGTTGGTTGACTTCCAGTCATGACACGACGTCGCCACGTCGACTACGGCCGCGTGGCAGCCAGCCTGTGTTGTCTCCGCTGAGCGCGCTTTCTCTCATCCGCGACCTCAGGGAGTGCTTGCCATGTCCGATCTGCTGATCATCTCCGGCGCACCGTCCCACACCGCGCCGACCGGCGTCGTCGTGTCGCACGTGTCCGCCGTGCTGACGGCCTTGGGCCACCACGTGTCGTTGCTCGACGTGCGGTCGCTGCCCACGTTGTCGCTGCTCACCGAGGACCTCCGCGACGCGGAGATCTCCGCCGCGGTGAGCGCCGTGCTCGCCGCGGACGGCGTCGTGGTGGCCTCACCGGTGTACCGCGCCGCGTACAGCGGCCTGGTGAAGGCGCTGCTCGACCTGCTGCCGAAGAAGGCGCTGCGGGGCCGCGCGGTGCTGCCGTTGGCGACGGGCGGCAGCCAGGGGTTCCTGGTGGCGATGGACTACGCCCTGCACCCGCTGCTCGCGACCAAGGGCGCCGACCAGGTGGTGCGCGGCGAGTTCGTGCTGGACCAGAAGGTCGGCTCACCCGAGTCGGCCGCGCTGCTGGACGCGGCGGCAGACCGGTTCGTCTCAGCTTTGACGCCGCGCCTGCGCAAGGTCAGCTGAGGTGTGAGGTGTCGTTGACGAGCTTCACCGACGCGTGCCCGTCGGGGTAGAACTCGGCGATCGACACACCCGTCAGGTCGAGGTGCATCCGGAACAGGAACTGCGGCCCGACGTCCAACGCCTGCCGCAACAGCGTCTTGATCGGCGTGACGTGGCTCACGACCACCACCGTGCTGCCGCCGTACTTGGCGATGATGTCCGTGCGCGCCTTGCGAATGCGAGCGTTGACCTCGTCGAAGCTCTCACCGCCGGGCGGCTTCACGCTCGTGTCGCCGAGCCACCGCCGGTGGATCTCCGGGTCCTGCGCCGCGGCCTCCGCGAACGTCAGCCCCTCCCACGTGCCGAAGTCCGTCTCGATGAGCCCCTGATGGGTGACGACCTCCAGCCCGGTCCGGTCCGCGAGCTTCTGCGCGGTCTGCTGCGCCCGTTGCAGCGGCGACGAGATGACCGCCGCAATGCCGTCCACTTTGGATAGACGACTCGCCGCCCTCTCGGCCTGCTGGAGGCCGAGCTCGGTCAGCGGATGATCCCCGCGCCCCGAGTACCTGCGCTCGACCGACAGCTCGGTCTGCCCGTGCCGCAACAGGATCAACCGCGTGGGCTCACCGACCGCACCACTCCAGTGCGGCTGCTTGTCACCCTCCGCGCTCTTGCTCTCGCCGTCCATGGCCTCGTTGGCCAGCCGATCGGCCTGCCGGTTGCGCTCGCGCGGAATCCACTCGAACGTGATGGCCTGGAACGACCTGGCGAGCGCCTGCGCCTCCCGTGCGAGCGGCTGCATGGAGGGGTGCTTGATCTTCCAGCGCCCGGTCATCTGCTCGACGACCAGCTTGGAGTCCATCCGCACGTCCACGGTCTCGGCCTGCAGCTCGCTCGCCGCCCGCAACCCCGCGATGAGCCCCTGGTACTCCGCCACGTTGTTGGTGGCGACCCCGATGAACCCCTTGCGCTCGGCCAGCGTCTCGCCGCTGAGCTTGTCGCGCACCACAGCGCCGTAACCAGCAGGTCCGGGGTTGCCCCGCGACCCGCCGTCGGCCTCGACGATGACCTTCACGCCGGCGATCGTAACCCCGCGTTCAGGCGCCGCTCGGGGGCGTTGTACGATGATCCCATCAGTCTGGGTGGCGGAATGGCAGACGCGCTAGCCTGAGGTGCTAGTGCCCGAAAGGGCGTAGGGGTTCAAGTCCCCTCTCGGACACGGTCGAAAAGGGCGGACGCGCGAGCGTCCGCCCTTTTCCGTGCACAGCAGGTCACTCCAGAGACGGAGTCGGCTTCGGGTGACGCCGCAGACGCTCCGGCCCACACCCCTCGGCACGTGCCCACCGGAGGGGCCATCCACTCGGCTGATGACACGGTCGGCGGCGATCTGTTCCGGCGTGACGGCGTCCGGCCTGCGCACGTTCGGTCTCTTCCTCGCTGCGGCTGCCGTGCGGGGTCCGGCTCGGCGGGGAAAGCGCATCGGTGACGGGAAACGGATGGTCGGCCGCACCCGTGAACCTCGGCAACGCGAGAGGGGCCGTCGCGAGCGACGGCCCCTCTCCTGTCCTTCCGATCAGTAGCTGGTCAGCTGGAACTCGGCGATGTTGGTCGCCTGAGCGGTCCAGGTGCCGTACGGTCCGCCCTCCTTGACGTTCAGGGCGCCGTCGGTGACCAGGACACCGATGCGGCCGGCCTTGGCGTCGACCTCGATCTGCTTCGCCCCGCTCATCTGGTTGATCCAGTTCGCGTAGAGGTTGCCCTGCTTCACCGAGGCCAGGCCATCGTTGAACACGACGCCGATGTAGTCACCGGACAGGTCGAAGTCCTTGACGTTGCTGGTCTGCTCGAGCCAGGTGCCGTACAGGCCACCGTCCTTCACGGTCAGCGAACCGTTGGTGCGCAGAGCGCCGATCCGGTCGGACGAAGCGGAGATCTCCAGGTCCGCGACGCCGCCGAGCTGGGTGGTCCAGGTCTCCCAGAGGTTGCCCTTCTTCACGTACGCGGTGCCGTCGTTGGACACGACGCCCAGGTAGTCGCCGGAGAGCTCGACCTCCTTGGCGTTGTTCATCTCCTCGACCCAGGTGCCTTGCGGGCCGCCTTCCTTGACGGCGACGGTGCCGTCGGTGCGGACGATGCCGACCCGGCCCCTGCTGGACTCGAGCGAGAAGTCCTTGACGTTGCCCGCCTGGGTGAACCAGGTTTCCCACAGGTTGCCCTGCTTGACCGACAGCGTGCCGTCCGCAGCCAGGACACCGATCATGTCACCGTCCACCTTGGACTTGACCATGCCGCCGTGCTCCTGGACCCAGTTGGCGTAGAGGTTGCCCTCCTTGACGTGCACGACGCCGTCGTTGGTCCGGACGCCGATGCGGTTGACCGTGGGACGGACCGTGTCGACGCCGACCGGGCTGATGAACGCGGAGATCGTCTGGCCGGCGACCGACTGGCCGACGCGACCGCCACCGGTGGCGAACTGCACGGACGAGGTGGTGGGGCTGTCGCCGAAGTTGCCGTTGATGGTGCGGATCGTGCCGTTGGAGTTCACCGCGTCGACGAGAGAGACGTGGTCGGCGCGGCCGGCTCCGTAGTAGTTGAAGACCACCGCGTCACCGACCTGCGGGACGTAGGAGGCGTCGGTGTGGAGCGTGCCGTTCTGCTGGCCGTAGAGGTAGAAGCTGCCCGCGGCCGCGCTCAACCGGTCGGTGTTGACGTTGCGGTTGCCCCAGACCCATCTCGCGAAGTCCGCGCACCAGGCCCACTGCATCCGGCAACTGTCCATGAACCCGACGCCGCCGAGACTGTTCGTACTGCAGGTCTGCTTGTTGAGGTTCGCAGCGGCCAGATCACGGATGTCGGAACGGGTGTCGGCCTGAGCTGGAGCGAAGCCGAGCATGACCATGGCGGAGGCGGCGAGGACTGTGGCGACGGTGCGCTTGGCGGTGGTCGAGTTGGACATGTCGAGTTCCTTCGAGTGCGAGGTGGTGGGGGTCAGCGGGTGCACTTGATCGAGCTCTCGGGCACCGGCAGCGAACCGCCGTTGAAGTAGGCGAGGGCCGCCTTGTAGGAGGCGCAGCGGTTCTGGGCCTCGGTCGGGTCGAGCCGCGGCGCGTAACCGATCGCCCTGCCCACACCGCCCATGTCGTAGGCGTCGGCGGCGGCGTTGATGTTGCGGGCGACGGTCCAGTACCAGCGGGCGATCTTCGCGCTCCACTCCACCTTCGCGGCGTCCTCGGGGTGGTTCATGAAGTCGTGGCCGAAGTAGTTCGTGACGGCCTGGTAGTTGAAGTCGCTGGTCAGCTGGATGAAACCGCGTCCCTTGTAGAAATCGCCGACGCCTGCTTCACCGGCGTTGTAGCGGAAGCCGCTCTCGTGCTTGAGGGTCGCGACGAACGCCGCCTTGCGGGTCGGCGTGGTGATGCCGGCGGCCCCCATCTCCGCGTTCAGGCTCGGCAGGCCGGCCGCGACGGTGTCGGTGGCGTAGGCGGAGCCGTAGATGTTGACGATGTCCTGCTGGGAGACGTACTGCCCGCCCTGGTTCGCGGTGGCCGCGGCCAGCCGGAAGCTCTGCGCGCCGCCGTACTGGTTGATCCACGTGCCGTAGAGGCCGCCCTCCTTGACGATCACGTCGCCGCCGTTGGTCAGCACACCGATGCGGTCACCGGCGATCTGCAGGTCCGTCACACCGGGCATCTGGTTGACCCAGGTCGCGTAGAGGTTTCCCTCCTTGACGGTCGCGAGGCCGTCGTTCATGACCACACCGATCATGGAGCCGGACAGTTCGAGCTTCTTCACGCCGCTGATCTGCTCGGTCCAGTTCGACCAGAGGTTGGACTCCTTCACCGCCACCGAACCGTCGGTGCGCAGCACGCCCACCCTGTCCGCGGAGAGCTCGAGGTCGGCGACGCCGCTGATCTGGTCCACCCAGGACGCGAAGAGGGTGCCTTCCTTGACACTCGCGAGACCGCTGTCGTAGACGACGCCGACGCGGTTGCCGGACAGCTCCAGGTCCTTGACACCGCTGGTCTGCTCGACCCACACGGCGTTGAGGTCGCCTTCCTTCACCGCGACCGTCGTGTCCTGGCGCAGCACACCGATCCGGCTGCCGGTCAGGCGGAAGTCCTTGACGTTCTGCGCCTCCTCGACCCAGTTCGCCCACAGGTTGCCCTGCTTGACGAACAGCTTGTGGTCGGTGGTCAGCACGCCGATCCGGTCGCCGGCGATCTCGAACTTCTCGACCCCGCCGTTCATCTCCTCGACCCAGGACGCGTAGAGGTTTCCCTCCTTGACGTCGAGCTTTCCGTTGTTCAGCACACCGATGCGGTGGTTGCCGGACGGAAGCTCTCCTGCCGAGGCGGACGACTGCATCGCGGTGAGTGCGATTCCGGTGACCAGCGTGGCCGCGGTGAAGCGAGCCAGGGCGTTCTTCAGGGCAGACATCGTCGGCTCCTTTCCGAAATTATCGGGAGAGTTTCGAAGAATTCGCGGTTCACGCGGAAGGCGCGGCCAGACCGATCTGCTGGACGCCGGAGGCCTGGGTGACGAAGGAGCCCTGAAGCCCGACCTTCACGGCGGCGGTGCCGTCCGTGTGGAGCACCGCGATGCGGTTGCCGGCGAGCTCGACCGCGCTGGCGCTGGAGGCCTGCTCGGACCAGGCACCGAAGAGACCGTCCTTGGCCGCGACCAACCCGTCGGTGCGCAGGACGGCGATGCGGTCGCCGGCCAGTTCCAGGTCCTTGACCCCGTCGGCCTGCTCGACGAACGTGCCGGTCAGCCCGTCCCGCACGGCGGCGGTGCCGTCCGTGCGCACAACGCCGACGCGGGTGCTGGTCAGCTCCAGGTCCTTGACGCCGGATGCCTGCGTCACCCACGCCGCGAAGAGGTCACCCTGCTTGACCAGGGCCGATCCGTCCGCACGGACGACACCGACGCGGTTGTTGGTCACCTCGAAGTCCGTCACGCCCTGTGCCTGCTCGACGAACGAGCCGGTCAGGCCTTCCTTGACGGCCAGCGAGGCGTCAGTGCGCAGGACGGCGATCCGGTTGCTCGACAGGCGGAAGTCCTTGACTCCGGAGGCCTGGTTGGTCCAGGCGGCGTCGAGCGAGCCCTCCTTGACGAACAGCGTGCCGTCGGTCGTCAACGCGCCGATGAGGTTGCCGGCGACCTCGGTCTTCTGGACGTTCCCGAGCTCTGCCACCCAGGAGGCGAAGAGGCTGCCTTCCTTGACGGCGAGCTGCCCGTTCTGCAGTACCGCGATCCGGTCGGCGCCTGCCGGGAGTTCCCCCGCACTTGCGGCCAGCTGGCTGCCCGCAAGTGCGATACCCGTGATCAGCGAAGCGGCGATGACACGACCGAGAATGTTCTTCATTTTCCCCACCTGACTTCTTTCATCGGCTTGTTCTTGCGATGAGAAAAGCTTGGCGGGGACGCCTGAAAGAAAGCTCAAGCAGCACCTAAAAGCCGGACGCTCGGATTTCGGCTACTTCTGAAAGATTTCCAAAACCCGAAGACCGGCGACCGGGAGACGACGAGGCTCGCGCGCCTCACGGCAGCCGTGCAGCCGGAAGACACCCAGTGCCTCGGTCCACGCGCGGTCGGCGTCCGCCCGTTCGCCCAGACCGTCCAGGGTCGTCGCCAGATCGCGCAACGTGCGGGCCCGCCACACCGGCAGGCTGAGCGCGTCCCACCACTGCAGGGCGCGGTCCAGGTGGCGGTGCGCTTCCACGAACCTGCCCTCGGCGAGATCCATCTCTCCGAGGGTGCGCAGCATCAACGCCTGGCCGAAGCCGTCCTGCATCTCGTTGCAGATGTTGAGGCTCAACACCAAGTCGTCGCGCAGCTCCCTGCCGCGGCCCTGCCGGATGCGGACCTTGGCGAGCGCCTGCACCGCGTACGCGGAGGCCAGCCGGTTGCCGAGGTCGCGCAGCACGTCGACCGCGCGCTCGCACCAGTGCGCCGCTTCCAGCAGCCGTCCTGCGGCGCGGTGCACGATGCCCACCGACCGCAGTGCGATGGCCAGGGCGTGCTGGTCCTCCAGGTTCTCGTACGCCGCGCAGGCTTCCTTGCACGCCGTCAGCCCGGCTTCGAGGTCGCCCTGCTCCGTCAGCACCCGGCCCAGTCCGTGCAACGCCTGAGCAACCGCGAGCGGCTCGTCCATCTCCCTGAGGTCGGCCAGCGCCTCGTCGAGCAGAGTCCGCGCCACGGCGAGGTTGCCGTGCTCGCGCTGCACCGTGCTCAGCGCAAGCTTCGTGGTGGCCTGTCCACGCCGGTCGTCGGCACGTTCGTAGGCGACCAGCGCCAGCTCGTAGTAGCCGCGGGCTTCGTCGAACCGGTCCTGCTCGTAGCGCAGCCGGCCGAGGCCTGCGAGCAACCTGGCCTCACCGCGGCGGTCACCGACCCGTCGGGCGGCCTCCAGCGCGGCGGTGTGCGTGCGCCACCACTGTCCGAAGAGGTTGCGCACCGCGAACCTGGACGAGCACAAGGCGGCCGCGAGCCGCGTCGCGACGTCGGTCAGGTCCAGTTCGCTGACCCGCTCGACCAGACCGACCAACCCGTTCTGCTCGGCGTCGAACCACGCCTCCGGGTCCGCGACGATCTCCTCGACGTCACCGGCTTCCACGTACCGGTCGAGGACGGGGACCGGCGCCGAGTTCAGCGTCGCGCTCGGCATGCGGCCACCCGCGACCTCGACGAGGCCGAGCCAGCACTCCGCCGCACGCGAGACGACGGTGCGGATCGTCTCCTCGCTCTCCTCCGCCTCACCGCGTTCGCGCGCGAACGCCCGTGTCAGGTCATGGATCTGGTAACGCAGCGCAGCCCGGTCGTCCGTTGTGGACACGTCGAGCACCTGCGCGTCGACCAGCCGCTCCACCACTTCCTCGGCGTCGGCCGTCGAACAACCGAGCAGCGGCGCCAGCACCCAGCCGCCGAACGACGACACGTCCAGCAAACCCAGCCTGCGCAACGCCATCCGCTCGCGTTCACGCAGCCCGTCGTAGCTCAGCGCGAGGCTGCCGCGCACCTCCAGATCACCGATGGCGAGCTCCTGCAGGACACGACGCTGCACCCGCAACCGGTCCACCAGGCGGCTCAACGGCCAACGCGCCCGCGCGGCGAGCCTGGCACCCGCGATGCGCAGCGCCAGCGGCAATCTGCCGCACAACCGGACGATCTCCCGTGCGGCATCCGCCTCCGCCTCGACGCGACCGTTGCCGACCACCCGGTCCAGCAACTGCACCGCCTCGGCCTCTGTCAGCACGTGCAGATCGAGGTGGGCGGCGCCACCGAGCGCGCTGAGCCGCTCCCGGCTCGTCACCAGCACGGCCGAGGTGTGCCCGCCGGGCAGCAGCGGTCGAACCTGACGCTCGTCGGACGCGTCGTCGAGCACGACCAGGATCCGCCGGTCGGCGAGCATCGTGCGGTAGAGCCTGGCCCGTTCGTCCGCCTCGTCCGGGATTGCGCTGTCGGCCACGCCGAGGGCTCGCAGGAACCCGGCCAGCACCTCGACCGGGTCCGCGTTCACAGTGCGCACACCCCGCAGCGACGCGTAGAGCTGACCGTCGGGGAAGTGGTCGCGGACGCGATGCGCCACGTGCATCGCGAGGGTGCTCTTGCCTGCCCCGGCCTTGCCGTAGACGGCGCAGAGACGGGAACCCGTCGCGTCCTCGCAGAGCCTGCGGCGCAGGGTCTCGACCTCGGCGTCGCGACCGGTGAAGTCGGCGATGTCGAACGGCAGCTGGCTCGGGGCGCGGGCGGCCCGAGCCGGTTCGACGGCCGCCTCCGCCTGCTCCGGCACCGCCGGTTGCTCCAACGGCTCCTGTTCGGCCCGCAGGATCTTCTCGTGCGCTGATCTCAGCACCGGGCCGGGCTCCAGCCCCAGCTCGTCGAGCAGCGCGCGCCGGCCCTCCTGGTAGCACTCCAGCGCCTCGGCCTGCCTGCCCGCCCGGCTCAGCGCCAGCATCAGCTGGCCGCGCAGGCGCTCCCGCAGCGGATGCTCGCCCACCGCGGCGACCAGCTCGGCCACGAGGGTGTCACCGCCGCCCGTCGCCAGGTCGGCGTCGATCCGGTCCTCCAGGGCGGCGAGGCGCAGTTCGTCGAGACGAACGCGCTCGTTCTCCGCCCACGTGCCCTGCGCACCGCCCAGCGCCGGCCCCTGCCACAGCGCGAGCGCGGCCGCGAAGTGCGCCGCGGCCTGGGCGTTTCGGTCCTCGGCGCGCGCACGTCGTGCGGCGGCCGTCTCGCGGGCGAAGACGTGCAGGTCGATCTCGTCGAACGCGCAGTCCAGCCGGTAGCCGCCTCCGGTCCGCACGATGATGTCAGCGCAGCCGTGCTTCGCGAACGCCCGGCGCAACGTGGAGATGTAGGTGTAGATCGTGTCCCGGGCACGACCCGGCGGATCCTCACCCCAGATCGCGTCGACCAGCTGCTCCAGCGGGACCACGCGACCCGCCTGCGCCGCGAGCAGCGCGAGCAACGTCCGCGGCTTGGGCCCTCCGAGCGGAACCGCCGTCCCCCCGATGTGAGCCTCGATCGGCCCAAGCAGGCGAAACTTCATGTGCCCCCCAACGGTGCCCTGCCGGAGTCCGCCCTCGCGGACGACCAGCAGCGCCCCTCAAACGCCCCCTCGACCGATCGACCATAGTGGAAGGCCGACGAATGACGTCAAGGTCGACGTGACACACATGACCAGACCGCGCACGTGCCCGCGGCCTGCTCGAACTGTCACCGAACGCTGCTCACTGGCCCGGTTCCGCGATCCGGACCAGGATCGCGCCGCACTCCTCGCAGCGCACGACCTCGTCGGCCGCGGCCTCCTTCAGCTTCGACACCGCGCCGCGGTCCAGCTCGATCCGGCACGCGCCGCAGCGGCGCGACTGGAACACCGCGGCGCCGATGCCGCGCTGCTCGCGCTGGCGGTCGTAGAGCTTCAGCAGGTCGTCCGGGAAGCCCTTGGCCATCGTCGAGCGGTCGGCGGTGCGCCTGGTCTCGACGGCTTCGAGGTCGGCGAGCGCGGCGTCACGGCGGCCGGCGGCGTCTTGCAGCGTCGAGCGGGCCTTGTCGAGCTCCACGCGGGCGAAGGAGACGTCGGCCTCCACGGCCTCGCGGCGTTCCATCAGCTCCAACAGGTCGTCTTCGAGGACGCCCTGGCGGCGCTGGAGGGTGGCCAGCTCGTGTTCGAGGTCGGTGAGCTGCTTGGCGCCGACGGAGCCGGACTGCATCAGCTTGCGGTCGCGCTCCTCGCGGGCGCGGACCTGGTCGATCTCGGTTTCCTGGCGCTTCACGTCGCGGTCGAGGTCGCCGAGCGTCGTCTCGACGGCCACCAGCGCGTCCTGCTTCGCGCGCACCAGCTGCTCGGCCTCGGCGATCTCCGCGATCTCCGGCAGCGTGCGGCGGCGGTGGGTGACACGCGCCAGTTCGGCATCGACCTCGGCCAGGTCGAGCAGCCTGCGCTGCACTGCGGGATCGGCTTTCACGCATGTCCTCCTGCTGCTGAGCTCGTCGCCCCGACGGTCCACGGGTCGGTCCGGCGGGTGGAGACGAGTACCTCGACCCTACCGCCGAAGGCGTCCCGCAGGATCTCGGCCGCCTGCTCGCACCACGGCCACTCGCTGGCCCAGTGCGCCACGTCGACCAACGCCGGTCCGCCGGACTCGACGTGCTCGCTCACCGGGTGGTGGCGCAGGTCCGCCGTGACGTAGGCGTCGACGCCGGCGTTCCTGACCGCGCCGAGGAAGCTGTCGCCCGCTCCTCCGCACACCGCGACCCGCTTGACCTGGCGTTCCGGGTCGCCGGCCGCGCGCACGCCCGGCACGGTGGCGGGCAGCGCGTCGGCCACGCGCTGGACGAAGACCCTGAGCGGTTCGGCCTCTGCCAGCTCGCCGATGCGGCCCAGGCCGGTGTCCTCGGGCACCGCCGGCGCGAGCGGCCCGGTGACCGTGAGCCCGATGGCCTCCGCCAGCGCGTCCGAGACGCCCGGCAGCGCGCTGTCGGCGTTGGTGTGCGCGCAATACAAGGCGGCACGGTTCCGGATCAGCTTGTGCACCAACGCGCCCTTGGGGTCGTCGGCGGGAACCCCGTTGACGCCGCGCAGGAGCAGCGGGTGATGGGCGAGGACGAGCTGCGCGCCCACCTCGACCGCTTCCTCCACAGTGGACGAAGTCGGGTCCACGCAGACGAGCACGCGCGTGACCTCCTCGGCCGGGTCACCGCACACCAGGCCGACCGCGTCCCACTGCTCGGCGGTCTTCGGCGGATACGCGGACTCCAGCACCGCGATCACGTCGGCGAGCTTCACGCCAGTTCCTCCATCACTACCCGCAACGCGTCCACGAACACCGCGAACTCCTCCGGCGGCCGGATCGCCACGCGCAGGTACGTGTCGTCGAGACCGGGGAACGTGTCGCAGCGCCGGGCGGCGATCCCCTTGTCCCGCAACGCCTCTCGTGCCCCTCTCGGCACCCTGAGCAGCAGGAACGGTGCCCGCGGCGGCACCACGACCAGATCTCGGAGCTGCTCCGAGGCATGCGCGGCGTGCGCGGCGGCCTCGAGCGCGAACCGGTTCGACGCCTCCAGCGCTTCAGGCTCGCAGCACGCGGTGATCGCTTCCAGCGTCAGGCTGCCGACCGGCCAGTGCGGCCGTCCGTGCGCCAGACGCCGAAGCGTGTCCGGGTCGCCGAGGAAGTAACCGGCGCGGAGTCCCGCGAGCCCCCACGTCTTGGTGAGGCTGCGCAGCACCAGCGCGTCCGGGTCGTGTGCGAGCGACTCGGGTTCGCCGGGCACGGCGTCCATGAACGCCTCGTCCACGACGAGCTTGCCCGGCAGGCGCTTGAGGGCGGCCCGCGAGTGCAGCACCGACGTCGGGTTCGTCGGGTTGCCGACGACGGTCAGGTCAGCGTCCACAGAGGTCTCGGACAGCGTGAAGTCGCCGTCGAGCAGCACGTGCTCGACCGGAATTCCGGCGTCGCGGAACGCCACCTCCGGCTCGGTGAAGCCGGGGTGCACGATCGCCACGCGGCGCGGTGAGAGCTTCGGCAGCAGCGCGAAGCCCTCCGCGGCACCGTTGAGCAGCAGAACCTCTTCAGGCGAGCGCCCGTGACGGCGTGCGACAGCCTCACGTGCGCGCTCTTCTGCCTGCTTGGAGGGGTAACGGCCGAGGTCGTCGAGCGCCCGGGCCAGCCGGTCGCGCAGCCAACGCGGTGGGCGCGGCACCCGCACGTTGACGGCGAAGTCGGCGAGGCCGGGTGCGGCGTCGACGTCACCGTGGTGGCGCAGGTCTGGGCTGGTCATCGCCGGAGATTCTAGGCGACCAGCTCAGACCGGCGCGTCACTGCATGTAGCGGCGGAGCTCGGTGAGATGGCTGATCAGCTCGTCCAGCTGGAAGGCGTCGAGCTGCGCGGACTCACCGGGCGGGGTGCGGAAGCAGACGCGACCCTTCTCGTTGAGGTACACCTCGAACGCACGACGGCGCCCGAGGGCGTCGGTGCACCCGATGATCTCCCGTTGTGGGGGCACGTCGGTACCTGTGTGCATGGGCGGCCTCCATGTCGTTTGCCCGTACATCTTGCGACAGCGGTTGAGCGTTACCGTGTGGCGCGTGAAGGTCGCCTTTGTCTGCACCGGCAACATCTGCCGGTCCCCCATGGCAGCGCTCGTGTTCCGGGAATGGCTGTCCCGCGAAGGATTGTCGTCTTTCGTCACCGTGTCCAGCGCGGGTACCGGAGGATGGCACGTCGGGGACCCGGCCGACCCGCGGGCGTTGAAGACTTTGGCGGACAACGGATACCCGACCGACCACGTGGCCGCGCAGGTGGGCGCGGAGCACCTGGACGCCGACCTGCTGATCGCACTTGACTCCGGACACGCGCGCTCGTTGCGCCGAATGGCAGATCCCGATCGCGTCCGATTGCTGCGCTCGTTCGACCCGGACGCCGACGGCGTGGACGTGCCGGATCCCTACTACGGCGACGACTCGGGGTTCTCCGAGGTCCTGGCCATGATCGAGGCCGCGATGCCGGGGCTGGTCGCGTGGGTCCGCGAACAGCTCTGAGGACGAAACGCCAGTCACCTCAGGCCACCGCCGCCGAAGCGGCAGGCCTGCGGTGGCTGCGCGTTCCCGGCGGTCCCCCGGTCCCGTTCGTGCACTCCTGCGACGACGGGCTGCTGGTGATCGACGAGATCCCGCACGGCACGCCAAATCTTCAGGCGGCCGTGACCTTCGGGCGCCGTCTGGCGACCCTCCACCTCGCCGGCGCTCCCGCGTTCGGCGCACCACCACCCGGCGGCCCGCGCGAGGCCACGATCGGCGCGGCACCGATGCGCAACGAGCCCGCGCCGTCCTGGCCGGAGTGGTTCGCGTCACAACGGATCGAGCCCTACGCCTCGCAGGCGGGCATCGACGTCCGGGAGGTCTGCGCTCGCATCGGTGACCTCGCGGGCCCGCCGGAACCACCCGCGCGACTGCACGGCGACCTGTGGAGCGGCAACGTGCTGTGGGGCGCCGACGGCCAGGTGTGGCTGATCGACCCCGCGGCACACGGCGGCCACAGGGAAAGCGACCTCGCGATGCTCCAGCTCTTCGGCTGCCCGTTCCTCGACCACGTCCTGGGCGCCTACAAGGAGGTCGCGCCGCTGGCCGACGGCTGGCAGGCGCGCGTGCCGTTGCACCAGCTGTTCCCGCTGCTCGCGCACGCCGTCATGTTCGGCGGCGGCTACCGCTCGGAAGCCGTGGCCGCAGCGCGCGCCGCCCTGCGAGGATGATCGGCATGGACCTCACCGGGTGGACGTGGCTCAACGAGCCGCGGAAGTGGTCGACCGATCCCCTGACCGTGCACGTGGACCCGAAGACGGACTTCTGGCGCCTCACCGGCAACGGCGAGATCCACACCAACGGTCACGTCTACGGCACGCGCCTGGCCGGTGACTTCGTCATCACGGCGACGTTCAGCGGCGACTTCCCCGCCCAGTACGACCACGCGGGTGTCGGGCTCGTCGTCGACGACGAGAACTGGATCAAGGCCGGGGTGGAGGTGTTCGACGGGAAACGGCAGGCCAGCACGGTCGTGGCGCGCGGGTTCTCGGACTGGAGCCTCGCCGTGGTCGACGCCTTCGAGACGTTCACGGTGACCGCGGAACGGCGTGGGGACGCCGTAGTGGTGAAGTACGGGCTGGACGGTGCGGAGCCGGGCGTGATGATGCGGAAGGCCTACTTCCCTCCAGGGGTGGAGGCGTTCGCCGGGGTCATGGGGGCGTCACCGCACGGTGAGGGGTTCGTGACCCAGTTCCACGAGGTCCAGCTCACGCATCTACCGTGAGGACGTGCGGTTCAAGTTCCTCCTCAAGCCGGGCTGGCTGGCGCTGACCCTGGCCGTGTGGGTGTTCGCGGGTGCCTGCGTCTACTTCCTGTCCCCGTGGCAGTTCGGCCGCAACGACGAGCGCCAGGCGCAGAACGCCGCCATCAGCAAGTCGCTGAAGAGCGACCCGGTGCCGTTCGGCGCGCAGCACGACGAGTGGCAGAAGGTCGAGATCAAGGGCCGCTACCTGCCGGACCTGGAAGCGCTCGCGCGGTTGCGGACCGTCCTGGGCGAGGCCGCGTTCGAGGTCATCACGCCGTTCGAGACCACCACGGGCAAGACGGTCCTCATCGACCGCGGGTACGTGCGGCCGGTCAACGGCATCAAGCCGCCGAGCTTCGACCCGCCGCCCACCGGTGAGGTCACGGTCATCGGTCTGGCCAGGCCGAACGAGTCGAACGACACACCCGCGTTCGAGCAGGACGGGCGCCGGCAGATCTACTCGATCAACAACAAGGCCGTCGGGCCGAACATCGAGCCCGGCTACTTCCAGCTGATCGAGAACCAGCCGGGCGGGCTCGACACGTTGCCGTTGCCGCGCCTCGAGTCCGGGCCGTTCTTCTCCTACGCGCTGCAGTGGATCGCGTTCGGGGTCATGGCGGTCGGGGGCTGGTTGTACTTCACGATTCGCGAGGCTCGGCCGGGTGGCGTGCTGTACGAAGGCCGCACGAAGAAGAAGTCGATCGCCGAACTACTTGCGGAAGAAGGCGATGACGGCGCTGACGAACGCGGCGCCGAAGCCGACGACGCGGGACAGCTCCACGGCACGCGTCACGTGACCTGAGTCCGGGTTGCGGCCGTGGCCCAGGACCGGGCGTTCCTCGACGCCGTGCGCGTAGACCGTGCGGCCGCCGAGCCGGATCTCCAGCGCTCCCGCGAAGGCGGCCTCGACCTGGCCCGCGTTGGGTGACGGGTGGGCTGAGGCGTCCCGGCGCCAGGTTTCCAGCGCCTGCGAGGCCGAGCCGCCGACGACCGGAGCGCCACCGACCGTCAGCAGCGCCGCCAACCGCGACGGCAGCAGGTTCAGCAGATCGTCCAACCGGGCCGACGCCCAGCCGAAGCGCAGGTAGCGCGGGGACTTGTGGCCGACCATCGCGTCGAGCGTGTTGGCGGCGCGGTAGCCGAGCAGGCCGGGCACGCCGAAGACCGCGCCCCAGAACAGCGGTGCCACGACGGCGTCCGAGGTGTTCTCGGCCACGGACTCCACGGTCGCACGGGCCAGGCCCAGGGTGTCCAGGCGGGACGCGTCACGGCCGCAGAGATGAGGCAGGCGCGCACGGGCCGCCTCGACGTCGCCGGAGTCGAGCTCGCGGCCCATCGAGGTGCCCTCGTCGGCCAGCGAGCTGCCACCCAGCACCGCCCAGGTGGCCAGGCCGGTGGTCAACGCCTGCGCCAGCCAGTGGCGGCGGGCGGCGCGTTCCACGGCCACCCCGAGCGCCGCGGTTCCGCCCACCAGAACGGCCGAGTACACGGCCCCGGCGGCCTGCGAGTCGGCGTAGACGCGCTTCTCCAGGGCCGCCGCGGTCGAACCGAATGCCGCTACCGGGTGAAATCGGCGTGGATCACCGAAGACCGCGTCCGCAGCCACGCCCAGCAACAACCCCAACGCGCGCCCCGCGCCCACGGCATCCTCCCCAGCTCGCTGTGGGCACGGTAGCGCCGCATCACAACACAGCGCGCATTAGGGTGGCCGGTCGTGGAGCACAAGCGGCTGAAGCTGTACGCCTATCTGGACGCGCGCGATCACCAGCGCACGTACCTGGCGATCATGCGCCTGTTCACCTCCACGCTGCTGGCCGACCTGTCCGCGGGCGAGGTCGCCGGAGCGCTGGCGGGTCAGGAGCGGGAAGGCCGCGTCGAGCCCGGCGAGAGCCGCATCGAGAACGTCATCAACCGCCTGAAGCAGCTGGTCGAGTGGGGCAACCTGGTCCAGGGCCGGCGTGAGGTCGTCGCGGCCAGCATCGCCGAGTTCCAGCACGGCAGCGTCCGGTACCAGGTCTCGAAGCTCGCCGTCCGCGTCCAGCGCGACGTCGACGAGCTGCTCAGGGTCCCCGAAGGCGCCCGCGAGGTGTCGAGGGAGCTCCTCCCCGCCATCGAACGCGGCCTCAACGAGCTGGGCGGGTCGCTGAGTGTCGCCCTGCTCAACGAAGGCGAGCGGACGAAGGAGCTCCTGGCCGAACGCGTCACCACGTTGTTCCTGCAGCACGCCGAGCTCGCCGCGACGGTCCGCGACTTCTACGCCTACCTCGGCCAGGTCGTCACGCGCAACCACCTGGCGCCGGACGAGATCGCGGGCTTCCGCAACCTGCTGGTCGAGTACATCCAGCGGGTCGTCGAGGACGTGCTGAAGTACACGCCCCCGATCGCGGAAGCCCTGGCCGGCCTCACGAAGGCGCGGTCAGAGCTGCTGCGCCTGCTGGGCACGGATCTCGGCCAGAACGTCGAACGCGCCCGCGGCCGCACGCCGGAGGACTGGCAGGAGCTGACGGACTGGTTCGTCGACCGCCCCGGCCGCCCGAGCCAGGTCACGGCGCTGCGGGAGGCCACGGCCCGCGCGATCGGCAGCCTGCTGGCCAGCGTGAAGCGGGCCACGTCCGGTGGAGGACTGCTCCCCGGCAGGCGCGCGGAGCTGCTGAAGCTCGCGAGCTGGTTCGACAACGCGACGAGAGAAGAAGCGCACGGGATCTACGCGTCGGCGTTCGGGCTGTACTCCGCCCGCCACCTCTCGCCCGCGCCGGAACACGATTCGGACAACGAGCGCACGCCGTGGCGCGACGGCCCGGTCTGCGACGTCACCGTGTCCGTGCGGACCAGAGGCGACCGGGGAGCGCGCGGCCGTCCGTCGCGGATCCTCGACGACCCGATGACCGAGCAGTCGCTGCTCGCGGAAGCCCGTGAGGCCGACGAGATCCGCGCGAGGCACGTCGCGGAACTGACCAAGGCCGCGGGGAACCTGGAGAACACCACGCTGACGCACGGCGCGTTGGAGGTCTTCTGCGAGCTGCTGACGCTCGCGATGGCCCAGCGCGACTCCCCGCAGGACAGCGGTTCGGCCAGCGACCCCGTGCGCGGCCTCAAGCTTGAGATCGCCCACGGCACGACGACGAAGATCCGCTCCGCCGCCGGGACGCTCACCCTGCACGACGCGACGGTGGCGCTGAAGCGATGAACCACTTGGACAACCTCTCCGACATCGACGCCGCCAACGTGGTGCGGTGCGCCCGGACGTTGCTGCGCAGGCCGCTTCTGCGCCAGGACGGCCCGGACGGCGAGCTGCTGAGCCTCGTCTACCGGCACCGGGCGGTCCTGCAGGACCTGTTCGCGGGCCTGCTCGGCTACCGGCTCGTCGTGGAGCGCCGGTTCGCGCGCCTCTACAAGTCCGGTCCCGGCCACGACGACACGCGCGGTGTGCTCAGCATGTCGCCGCGCGGCTACGCCTACCTGGCGCTGACCCTGGCCGTGCTCACCGGTATCGGCCGCCAGACGCTGCTGTCCCGGCTCGTGGCCGACATCCGTTCCGCCGCCGTCGAAGCCGGCATCGACGCACCGGACGACGTCACCGAACGACGTGCGCTCACGGCAGCGTTGCGCCACCTCGTTTCCCTTGGCGTGCTGCAGGAAACCGAGGGTTCGGTCGCGCAGGACATGATCCCGCAGGAAGCGCTGATCACGATCGACACGGACCTGCTCGGCCAGCTCGTCACGGGTCCGGTCGGGGAGGCGCAGAGCCCCGCGCACCTGATCGAGCTCGCCGCCCGCCCCGGTCCGCGCGGCGTCGAGCACGCGGTGCGGCGCAAGCTGGTCGAGACGCCGTTGGTGCTCTACGCGGACCTGCCGGACGATCAGGCCGAGTGGCTGCGACGCAACCAGCGCAAGGAAACCGCGGTGCTGGAGCAGGCGTTCGGCCTCTACACCGAGTGCCGGGTCGAGGGTGTGCTCGCCGCCGACCCCGAGGACTTCCTGACCGACCTGTCGTTCCCCGGTGTCTCCACGGTCGCGCGCATCGCGCTGCTCGCGTTGCCCGACCTGGTCGACGACGACTCGGAAGAACCGCCCGCACGGCACGTGGTGACGGTGGAACGGATCCGCGAGGTCTGCGCCCGGCTCGTCGAGGACTACCCTGCGGCGTGGTCGAAGCAGTTCACCGACGACCTCGACCGGCTGGTCGCCGAGGTGACGGAACTGCTGCGCCGCATGGGACTGGCCGTCCCCTGCGAAGAAGGCTGGTCGATCAGCGCGGCGGCGCACCGCTGGCTGCCGTCCCCAGACGGCGACCCCGAGCGTGAACAACCGGAACCCGTTGTGGTGCCCGAAGTACCGAGCTGGTCCCTGTTCGATGAGGAGAACGTGTCATGAGCAGGTGGCGGCTGCACCGCGGCGGCGTGGTCAACATCTGGCAGTACACCGAGCAGACGTTCGACTTCTCCGGTGGCCGCGCGATCTTCCAGGGCACCAACGGTTCCGGCAAGTCCCGCACGCTGGAGCTGCTGCTGCCGCTGTGCCTGGACGGCGACCTGCGCCAGCTCGGCTCGAAGGGCTTCGACACGGTCAGCATCCGGCGCCTCATGCTGGACGACTACGACGGCGGCCCGAACCGCATCGGCTACGCGTGGGTCGAGCTGATCCGCGAAGCCGCCGACCACTCCGGCAACGAGTACCTGACCTGTGGACTCGGTGTGAAGGCGTCGAAGACCTCGCAGGCGATCACGGACTCGTGGCGGTTCGTCACGCCGATGCGGGTCGGCACGGAACTGCAGCTCGCGGGTCCTGAGCGGGTTCCGCACGGTCCGGCTCAGCTGCGGGACCTGATCGGCGCGGACTGCATGTTCGAGGAACCGGCGTTCCGCGCGAAGATCGCCGATGCCGTCTACGGCGTGCCGGCCGCCCGCTACGGCGACCTGCTGCACCTCCAGCGGACGCTGCGCAACCCGGACGTCGGCCTGAAGGTGCTGGAAGGCCAGCTGGAGCAGATCCTGTCCGACGCGCTGCCGCCGCTGGACCAGGCGATGGTCGAGCAGCTCGCGACGTCGTTCGACGACCTGGAGTCGATCCGCGAGAACATCGTGCGACTGTCCTCTGCGGACAGTGCGCTGGGCACGTTCCTCAAGACCTACAGCGACTACGCGTTCGGTGGGCTGCGGTCGGCGGCCGAACGGCTGGAGTCGGCCGAGAGGTCGGTGGCGAAGCTGCAGCGCGAGCAGTCGAAGCTCACGCAGGAGCTGGACGTCACGCGGATGGAACGCGCGGCCTCCGAGCAGGCGCTCGTCGACATGGAGACCGGCGAGCAACAGGCCGAGGAGACCATCGCGGCGCTGAAGGAGCTGCCCGCGTTCCGCGACCTGCAGGACCTCAAGACGCGCGAGAACCTCGTTGCGGAGAAGCGTTCTTCGGCCGTGGCCGCTCTCGAAACGGCCCACCGCCAGCGCGCCCAGGAAGACGCCGCGGTCGACAACGTCCTGCGGCTGCTGCGGCGGCTGGCAGAGGACCTGAGCGCGGCCGACGCGTTGAGCGACCCGTTGCGCGAGAACCTCAGGCTCGCGGGCATGGACCCCGACCTGGCACCGGACGTGCCGCAGGTCCCGCCCGCCGAGGCGACCGTGACCACGGACTCGGTGCGCGCCAAGCCGGATCCGGAGGCGGGGCCGCTGCCGATCGAACGGCGGGTGCCGCCCGCCGCCGCGACCGAGGACGTGCTGGCCGCGCTGGCGTCGGTGACCGACCAGACCTCGGTCATCGCTTCCCTTGCGCGCCAACGGGGTGCGCTCGCGCTGTCGTTGCACGAGCAGGCGCTGGCCCTGGACGCGCAGCAGCGCGAGGTGGAGTCGTTGCGGCAGAAGGCCCGCGACGCCCAGCTCGGCGCGACCGAGTCGACCGCGCTGCGCAACCAGGAGCTGCAGGAGCTGGCCGAGGTCGTGCAGACCTGGCTGGAGCAGGTCGAGGCGTGGACGACGAGCGGCCCGCTGCTCGACGAACGCCCGGCGGATGCGCTGGTGCTGCCCCAGACCCCCGATCCGGCGGCGGCGAAGGCGTTGAGCGGCACGGCCCGCGAGTGGGTCGGCCCGCTGGTGCAGGCCGCTCGCGACGCCGCCCACGCGTTCACGCAGCAGCGCGCCGAACTGCGCGCGCGGCTCGACACGTTGGACGAGGAGCTCGTCGGTCTGCGTTCGGGCAAGGAGCGGGTGCCGGTGCCGGGCCAGTACACGTCGGCCTCGCGCGACACGGCTGTGGGCGCTCCGTTCTACCGCTTGGTGGACTTCGCGCCGTCGTTGAACGAGGACGAACGGGCGGGTCTGGAAGCTGCACTGCAGGCGAGCGGCCTGCTCGACGCCTGGGTGACCGCGCAGGGCAGCGACCTCGACGACGTCCTCGCCGTGCCGAGGGAAGCGGTGAACGGTCGTTCACTGGCAGAGTTCCTGGTGCCGGCGGTCGAGGGCTCGCCGGTACCGGAGTCGTTCGTCGCCGACCTGCTGCGCGCGGTGTCCCTGGACGACATGACGACCAGCGGTGACTGGCGCACCGGCGTGCTGACCGGGCGGTGGACCAAGCCCGAGGCCGAGTTCATCGGCGCGGGCGCGCGAGAGGCCGCGCGTGGCCGCCGAATCGCGGCCCTGGAAGAGGAACTGGCCGAGCTGCGGACCCAGCTCGGCACCGCCGAGGACGAGCTGGCCCGCGCGCACGAGCACGTCGCCACCTGGGAGGCGCACGTCGCGGCGTTCCCCGGTGACAGCGAGCTGATCGCCAAGCACAGCCGCGTCCAGGCCGCCGAGGAGTCCGCGGCACGGGCGCAGCAGCGCACGTTCGAACTGCGCGATGCCCTGGAGAACGCCAACGCACGGCTCGAAGCGGCTCGAAGCGAACTGACCCGCCAGGCAGGCGACGCGGGGCTGCCGTCGGACACCGAGGCACTCCGGCAGGCCCAAGCGGCCGCGGGAGAAGCCCAGCGCACGGCCGACCTGCTCGGTGACGCGGTGCGCAGGCGTTGCCAGGGCACGATCTCCGACCTCACGGACGCCTCGCACCGCTACCACGAGGCCGTGGCGGACCGGCAGACCGCGGAAGCCGACGCCGACGCCCGGTGCGTCGACTACGCGGCGCAGGCGGGCACGCTGGCCGAGCTGACCGACGCGGTCGGCGGTGAGGCCAAGGAGATCAGCGAGCAGCTGACCCAGCTGGAGAAGTCGCGCAAGAAGATGCGCGAGGACCTCAAGGGCGTCCGCGAGAGCATCACGACCGCGCGTGAGCAGGCGGCGAAGCTGGAAGCGTTGCTGGAGACAAACTCCAACGCCGTCGAGGAGGCCTCCGAGGGACTGGAACGGGCGAGGGCCAACTTCACGGCCACCGTCCGCGCGCCGGGCCTGATCGCGGCCGCGTTCCCGAACCACGACGGTGCCGCGGACGAGGCTTCCGTTCGCGCGCTGATCTCCGAGCACGGCGACCGGCGCGGCGGCACCGAGGCCACCGTGATCGCCAAACTGCAGGCCCTCCAGACGTCCCTGGCCGGCAGCCACGACATCGCCGCCGAGCAGCACGCGGGCCTGCTGACCGTCACGGTCACCGGCGAGGAGGGCGCGAAGCCCGTCGCCGTCGCCGCCCGCCAGGTCACCACGAAGCTGGCCGAGCAACGCGGGTTCCTCGACGAGCAGTACCAGGGCATCTTCGCCGACTACCTGATCCGCGACCTCGCCGAGTGGCTGCGCGGGCAGATCACCGTCGCCGAGAACCTGACCAAGCGCATGAACGAGGTGCTCGGCCAGGCCCGGTCGAGCCAGGGCGTGCACGTCAAGCTGGCCTGGAAGTCGTCGAGCGCGCTGGACGACTCGACCAGGCAAGCGCTTGCGCTCGTGCGGCTGCCGTTCGGCGAACGCACGCCCGAGCAGGACGCCACACTGCGCCGCGTCTTCACCGAACGCATCGAGAACGAGCGCGACACGCACTCCGGTGGCTACGCCGAGATCCTCTCGCGGGCGCTCGACTACCGGACGTGGCACCAGTTCACGGTGACCGTCGCCGACACCGGCCCCGACGGCAACCCGCGCGAACGGCGGCTGCGCCAGCTGTCGTCCGGTGAGACCCGGCTGATCTCGTACGTGACGCTGTTCGCGGCGGCGGCGAGCTTCTACGACGCGGTGAGCGACGAGTTCGACCCGCTGCGCCTGGTGCTGCTGGACGAGGCGTTCGAACGGCTCGACGACCCGACCATCGCACGCATGCTGGGGCTGCTGGTCGACCTCGACATGGACTGGGTGATCACCTGGCCGAGCGGCTGGGGCGTGTCCGACAAGATCCCGCGCATGCACATCTACGACGTGCTGCGGCCCAAGAACGGCCGTGGTGTCGCGTGCACGCAGACGACGTGGGACGGCGCCGCGCTGGACCGCATCGACCCCTAGACGCTCGCGATGAACGGCGCTTTTGTGCACCTGAGGTGCAATGCCAGGAACTTGAACGGCTCCGGGAACGCGATCTACGAGGCTCGCGAAGGTCGCACTGGTGACCAGTCGGTCGCGAAGCTCCCGGCCAGCGGCTCTTGATCGCGATGACGCACGGCCTGGCGCATGTCGCAACGCGGACGCGCGCCTCAAACGCGTGGTCGAGGCCGACTCGAATCCGTGCTAGTTGATCTTTATGAAGGGCGCTTTCATCCACTCCAGGTGGATAAAGGTTCCCTTCATAAAGATCAACACGTGCGGATATGTCCGGAATGTTCGATGGGATCGCTCCCACGGTGCACAGCACCACATGTCGGGCCGCAGGAGCGAGACTCCATGTGTTACCCCTCGACGCGCGCTCAAGTTTCTGGCATTGCACCTGAGGTGGACAAAAGCGCCGTTCATCGTTTGCGGGTCAGCCGAGGATGAGGTCCGCCAGGTGCACAGCGCGCGTGAGCCTGGTGATCCGCTCGGCCGAGACGTCCCAGGTGGTGCCCACCGGCTCCAGCGTCAGCACGACCATGATCTTGCGGTCGTTGTGGCCGTAGGTGCCGGTGGTGTGCATTGCCGGACGCGTCAGGTCGACATCGGCGGCCGAACGCGCGTCCTGGCCCACCGGACCGTCCTTGCCGACACCGGGGTAGGTCGGCGGCCTCCGCGATTCGACGCACGGCCTGGGCGGCGTGTCGCCGAACCGCGACCACCCCTGTTTGTAGGCCACCTCGCCGTGCACGGCGCGTGGCAGGCCGAAGGACTGGTCGAAGCCGTCGGTCGCGCACTTCGTCGCCTGGTGCAGGTTGCCCATGATGAAATCGCGGAACTTCGGGTGTGCCTGGTCGAGCACATAACGGTAGATCTTGATGACATCGGCGGCGCTGAGCGCCGTGTAGCCCCAGAATCCGACGTTGACCGGCGGAGCGGTGTCCTTGAGCCCCAGCTTGACGACCATGCGCTCGACGATCTTCTCCCAGCCCTCCTGGACCCAGAGCTCCGAAGCCGCGTTGTCGTCGCTCGACCTCAGCATCGGCTGCAGCCGTGCCAGGTCGGCCGGCGGGATCTCGGCATCGGGGCCGCGCTTCTCCAGGTAGTCGAGCGCGATGAGGATCTTGACGACCGACGCCGAGCGGAACTGCGCGTGTTCGTCCCAGGCGATCGTGGTACGTCCGGTCTTGCGGTCGAACACGGCGAACGCCGCCTTGGCGTCCGCGGCGATCTCGGCCCGGGGGTCGGCGTTCGCGGGCATCGGCGCCAGGAAGGTTGCCGTGACGGCTGCGGTGACGCCTGCGACGAGCAGGCGAAGTTTCTTCATGCTCTGTAGACGCTAGCCGTGCCGCCCAGGATGCCTGGAACCCGCTCACGACCAGCGCCGGTGAAGGCCTATGTTTGGCCTCGTGATCGAGTACGACCGTCCCGAACTGACCGAGTTCTGGCGCCTCGCCCGCGAGACGATGGAGGGCGGCGGACGTTCGGCGTTCAGCTTCCGGGTCGAGGACGCGGCCACCGCCACCGCACTCGGCGAGCTGCTGCGCAAACCGATCGCGCACCCGGCCCGCCGCCAGATCTCGTTGGCACGCCTCGACGAGCACCTCCGCGCGCACGGCACCACCCTGCCCGAGGTACTGGAGTCCGTGCACGGCAGACCCGTCGGCCTGTCAACGAGCGAAGAGGCCTCCACCGCGGACGCCGTGCTGAAGTTCGCGTTGCGCGAGCACGGGCTGTTGCACGCGCCCTGGGCCGCCGAGTGGATCGAGCACGTCCGCAGGTACGGCAAGATCCCGCAGCCGGCGTTGCCGATGATCGCGAACCAGGCCGCGGCCGTCCTCGCCCAGCTGCGTCCTGAGGCCAGGCGGTGGACGACTCGCCATGCGTTGGCGGGCAACGACCTCGACGACGGCCGCCCGTTGACCCGCATCGTGCAGAAGGCGTTGCAGCTCGCGGGCACCGACTGGGAACGTTCCGGCGTGCTGCCCGACGCGTACCGCAACCCGGTGCTCACCTCACAGGGCTACCTGACGCTCAACGACACCCTCGAAGCGCGGGAGGTCACCGTCGTCCGCAGCCCGCGCCTGCTGGAGTCCGGCGTGCCCGGCCCGTTGATGGTGCTCCCGAACGGTCTGACACCGCAGGCCAAGCACCACCTCGACGGCAGGGTTGTCCGCTGCCACAACGACTTCACGCCCGACGGCATCCGCGTGACCAACGAGATCCTGGCCTACACGGGCGGGACTCCGTGGCGGATGTCAGCCGCCGACTACCGCGAGGCCGTGGCCACGTTGATCGCGCGCGGCGTGGAACTGCCCACCCTCAACCGCCGCCCGGAAGAAGCGAGCTGGGACCCCGACCTGGCCGAGACCATGGCCACCACGGGCCTGATGGTCACCGAGGAGCACGTGCTGCCGTCACTCCTCTGACGGCGCGAACCGCTTGACGTCCCACCGGCCGTGCCCCTCCATCAACTTGCGCCCGATCCGGCGCAGGTCGGCGAGGTCGCGCTCGTTCAGCAACCCGGTGAACTCCTCGGCGACCGCCGCCCGGTACACGCGCGCGGTGACGCCCCGACACGCCTCCTCGCCCTCGCGCGTCAGCACGGCGTAGACCAGCCGCCGGTTGTCCGGTGGTTGCTCGCGCGTGACCCAGCCGCGCTTGACCAGCCGCTCGATCAGCCGCGTGACGCCGGACGGGCTCACGTCCAGCAGCTCGACGAGCTCGGACATCTGCAACCGCCCGCCGGCCCGGAACAGCTGGTAGAGCGCCACGTGCTCCAGCAGCGAGCACCCGGCCTCGGACTCCATCCGCTGCCCCATCGCGGCCTTCACCGCGTCCACGCCCTGCTGCACGTACAGCCACGAGAAGATCGGCTCGGTCACCACCCCATCCTAAATCACGTTTGACTTCGGGACGTTTTCACGCTCAAATGTTGAGCATGAAAACTTCTGGGGACGTCACCGTCGTCGGCGCAGGCCCCGTCGGCCTCCTGCTCGCCACCGAACTCGCCCTCCAGGGCGTCCGCACCACCGTGCTCGAACGCCTCACCGCCCGGGCCGACACCATCAAGGCCCAGATGATCAGCGGCCGCACGTACCAGATGCTCGCCATGCGCGGCTTCGGTCCGGCCGTGGACGCCGCGAGCGAGGCCGAGGCCGCCGGTCTCGCCTGGCGCCCCACCGGCTCCACCGGCCACTTCGCCGGACTGTTCAAACTGGACGGTCTGCCGCTGGTCATGCTGTCCCAGCAGGCCCTCGAACGGATCCTCGAAGCCCGCGCCCTCGAACTGGGCGTCGAGATCCGGCGCGGGGCCGAGGTCACCTCGCTCGACCTCGGCTCCGACTACGTGGTCGGCTGCGACGGCGGCCGCAGCACCGTCCGCAAGCTCGCCGGGTTCGACTTCCCCGGCACCGACCCGACCCTCACCGGCTACCAGGCCGTCGTCGACCTGGACGGCGACCTCCCGCGGGGCTGGCAGCGCACCCCGACCGGCGTGTACGCCTCCGGCCCGCTCAAGGGCCGGATCATGCTGTTGGAGTTCGACGGCCCGCCCGCGACCCGTGACGTGACCCGCGAGTCCCTCGAAGCCGCCCTGCGCAGGGTGAGCGGCCGCGACGTCCGCATCACCGCCGTGCACACCTCGACGGTCTGGACCGACAACACCCGCCAGGCCACCACCTACCGCCGCGGCAACGTCCTGCTGGCAGGCGACGCGGCCCACGTCCACTCGCCGTTCGGCGGCCAGGGTCTCAACCTCGGCCTGCAGGACGCCCTCAACCTCGGCTGGAAGCTCGCCACCGGCGACTCCGCCCTGATCGACACCTACACCGCCGAACGTCACCCGGTCGCGGAACGCGTGCTGCGCAACACCATGGCCCAGGTGGCCCTCACCCGCCCCGACCCGCACTCCCGCGAACTGCACGCGCTCGTCGACGACCTGCTCGACCTCCCCGAGGTCAAGACCCGCATCTCCGCGATGATCCAGGGCACCGACATCCGCTACGCCACGGACTGCGACCACCCGCTGGCCGGCACGTTCGTCCCCGGCCTCGACCTGTCCGACGGCAAGGGCACCAGCATCGCTCTGGACGGCCTCGAAGCCACCGTCCGCCCGGACGGCTACATCTCCGGGATCGCCGCGTGAAGATCGCCGTGACCGGAGCGACCGGCACCCCGGCGGTGCCGTCGCCCGGCTGTTGACCGAACGCGGCCACGACGTCCGCCGCGTCACCCGAAACCCCGAGCGCCCCGACGACGTCCACGGCGACTTCGACGACCCGGCCTCGCCGGCCGCGGCGTTTGCGGACGTGGACGGGGTCTTCCTGACGCCCCCGCTCGGCAGCCGCGGCGAGGTGGCGCAGGGCAAGGCCGCGGCCTACTCGCCGGACCTGGCGGCGATGTTCCGGTACTTCCGCGGGATCGGGCTGGAGCTGGACCTCGGGGAGCTCCACGCGGAGTTCCCCGAGATCGGCTGGCACAGCTGCGCGGACTGGGTCAGGGAGTCTTGGCCCCGGACCAGCTCTGCAGCATCCGGTACGCGATCGACGCGCCACCGGCGAGCCCGAGCCCCGGCACGCTGCCGGGTTCCTCGATCGCCTTGCGCACGTCGGCCCGCGTCGCCCACCTCGCCTCGGCGATCTCGCCGTCGGCCGGCCGCAACGGCTCGGCGGGATCGGCCACGGCCTCGAAGCCGATCATCAGCGAGCGCGGGAATGGCCACGGCTGCGAGCCGAGGTACCGGATGTCCCGCACGGTCACGCCGACCTCCTCGGCGATCTCGCGCTCCACACAGGACTCCAGCGACTCGCCGGCCTCCACGAACCCGGCGAGCACGGAGAACCGGCCTTCCGGCCACTCCGGTCCACGCGCCAGCAGCACCTGGTCCGCGCCGTCGTGGACGAGGCAGATCACCGCGGCGTCGGTGCGCGGGTACTCCTCGCGTTCACAACCGGAGCAGACGCTGACCCAGCCCGACTTCTCCAGCACGGTCCGCGCGCCGCACTTGGCGCAGTACTTGCCGAGCCGGTGCCACTGGAACAGCGCCGCCGCCGTCGTGAAGAGCCCCGCGGACCTGTCGTCCAGCGTCGCGCCGGACTGCCGCAGGTCGAGCCACTGCGGTTCGTCGGTCAGTTCCGGAGCGACCCAGGAACGACCGACCGGGACCCGCTCGTCCTCCTCGACCGGCATCAGCACGGCGAACCAGGCCACGCCGTCCTGCTCACCCAGCAGGACGGCGTTCACGGGCGGCTGATCCCCGAACTCCACGGCCGGCCGGTCGACCAGGCGCGTGCCGCGGTCGGCCACGAGCGTCCGGCCGCGCGTGTCGACGACGATCATCCGGGCCTTGGACCAGAGCGCGGCGAGCTTCTCCTCGTCGCCGCGCAACGGCTCGGCCCGGTCGATCTCGGTTCGCGAGAGCGCGGGCAAAGCGACCAGGTCGAAGCTCACTGGAACTTGACCCCGCCCAATGCGGCCAGCTTCGGCTTCAACGTCTCGGCGTCACCGACGAGCACACCGGTGAAGTTGCCGGGAGCGAAGAACTCCAGCGCCGCCGCCGCGACCTGCTCCGGCGTGACCGCCTGCAGCCGCTGCGGGTGCGACACGAGCCAGTCGACACCGAGGCCGAGCGCGACGAGGTTCACCAGGAACGACGCCAGGCCGGACTGCGACGACGTGGTGGTGAGCAACGTGCCGACCGCGTAGCTGCGGGCGACGTCCACTTCGGACTCCGACGGCGGCACGAGGCCGAGCCGCGCGAGCTCGTAGCGGGTCTCCAGCAGCGCCGCCGCCGTCACGTCCGACGCCGTGTCCGCGTCGACCAGCAGCGTGGCGCCGTGGATGGTGAACTCGGGGTGCGAACGGGCGCTGTAGGTGTAGCCCTTGTCCTCGCGGATGTTCTCGACCAGCCGCGACGAGAAGAACCCGCCGTAGACCAGGTTCGCGATCTGCAGCGCCGGGTAGCGCTCGTCGGTGCGCGGGATCGCCTGTGCGGCAAGCCGGATCTGCGACTGCACGGCACCGGCGCGGTGCACCAGCAGCACGTCGCCGCCCTTGACCGCGGGCAACGGCGGCAGCTGGACCGCCTCCCCCTCGCCCTGCCACGCCTCCAGCGCCTCGCCGATCTGCGCCACGGCCTCCGCCGGTTCGACGTCGCCGACGATCACGAAGACCGAGCCGCGCGGCAGCAACGCCTTGCGGTGCAACGCGAGCACGTCGTCGCGGGTGACGGCGGCGACCTCCTCGGCCTCCGGCATCTCCTTGGCGTACGGGTGGTCGCCGTAGAGCAGCTTCTGCAACGCCTCGCGCGCGATCACGCTCGGCTGCGAGCGGGCGAGCGCGATGCGTTCGACCAGGCGGGCCTGCTCGCGCTCCAGCTCGTCCGCCGGGTACGACGCGGACGTCAGCACGTCGCGCAGCACGTCCAGCACGGTGCCGAGGCCGGTGGCCAGCGCGTTGCCGGTGATGCTCAGGCGCTCCGGGTCGACCACGGCGTCGAGCTCGCCGCCGACCAGCGCCAGTTCGGTGTCGATCTGCACGCGCGAGCGGGTCGCGGTGCCGGTCAGCACGGTGTTCGCGAGCACCTCGGCCTGCGCGGAGTGGTGCGAGCCGGTGCTGGAGGCGGCCGGGTCCGCGAACGGGACGCGCAACCGCACCTCGACCATCGGCACGGTGGCGCGGCGGATCGCGATGACGCGCAGACCATTGGGCAGCACGGTGTCCACAGTGGACAGGTCGGCGGCCGCCTTCTGCACACCCAGCGCGGGCAGCGGACGCGGGCCGACCTCGGTGCGCCCGATCTCCTCGGCACTGCGGTGGGTCTTGGCGGCGGTCACTGAGCTCCTCCGGTGGGCTTGACGAGCAGAAGTGCGCGGGCGTCGGGACGCAGCGCCTTGGCCGCGGCGGACACCTCGTCCACGGTCACCGACGCGATCCGCTCGGGCAGTTCGTAGATCAGCTCGGCACGGCCGAACAGCAGCTCCGCGGAGCCGAGGCCCAGCGTGCGGTTGGTGAGCCGGTCGTGCTCCTTGTGCATGGTCGACGCCCAGCGGGCCGTGACCTTGGCGAGCTCCTCGGCCGACGGCGGCTCCTGCGCGAGCTTCTGCAGTTCCTCGTCGATGGCCGCGACGACCTGGTCCGCGGCGACGTCGGCGCGGTGGATCGCGGTGATGCTGAACGTGTCCGGGTCGCGGGCTTCCAGCGGCCCGAACAGGCCGCAGCCGGCGTTCAGGTCGATCACGATGCCCTCGCGGTGCACCAGGCGCTGCTGCAGGCGCGAGCTGTCGCCGTCGGTCAGCACGCCGGCCAGCACCAGGTACGCGAGGTAGCCGTCGATGTCGGTGACCGGGTCCGGCACGCGGTACCCGATCGCGATCGCGGGCAGCGGGGCCAGCGGGTCGGCGTGCTCGTGGCGCACCTCGCCCTGCGGCGCGGGCTCGGCGAACGAGGGACGCTCCGGCTTCGGCCGCGCGGGCACGTCGCCGAAGTGCTTCTCCACCAACGCCTTCGTGGTCTCGACGTCGAGGTCACCGGCGACGGTCAGCACGGCGTTGGACGGCGAGTAGTAGGTGTCGAAGAACTCCGCGCAGTCGTCGACCGTGGCGCTCTCCAGGTCGACGAAGTCGCCGTACCCGTTGTGCGCGTTGGCGAACGTCTTGAACAGCACCGGCGGCAGGAGGATCCACGGGAACCCGCCGTACGGGCGGTTCAGCACGTTGAGCCGGATCTCCTCCTTCACCACGTCGATCTGGTTGCGGAGGTTCTCCTCGGTGATCTTCGGCGCGCGCATGCGGTCCGCTTCCAGGAACAGCGCCCGCTCCAGCGCCGCACTCGGCAGCACCTGGTAGTAGTCGGTGTAGTCCGGGTGCGTCGACCCGTTGAACGTGCCGCCCGACGACTGCACATGCCGGAAGTGGGCCAGCTTCTCCAGGCTTTCGCTGCCCTGGAACATCAGATGCTCGAACAGGTGCGCGAAGCCGGTGCGTCCCTCCGGCTCGGAGCGGAAGCCGACGTCGTAGTGCACGCTGACGCCGACGACCGGTGCGCTGGCGTCGGGGGCGAGCACCACCCGCAGGCCGTTGGGCAACGTGAACCTGTGCAGTTCGGGTGAGGCCATGTGCGCCAGCCTACGGGTTCTACGTCCGGAGCGATCGCAGGTGGCCCGCCTGGGCGAGCACGCCGTCGAGCGCCCCGAGGAACGCCGGGAAGCTCCGGCGGAAGTCGGACGCGTTTCCGTACCAGTAGAGGTCCTGCTGACCGAACTTGGTGAGCCAGCCCTCGGTCTCGCCGAGCACCACCGCGTACGGCAGCGACCGCGAGAACACCAGCTCGCGGTCGGCCTCGGGGATGTCGTCCGGCGTCACGCCGTGCAGGTACCCGCGCAGCCCCCGGACGTGCACCAGCAGCTCGCTGCCGCGCTTCGTGCGGGCGGGCATCGACCGCGCACCGAACGCCAGCGCGACACCACCGACCGCGACCGCGAGCCCGAACAGCGCGTTGCCGATCGTCAGCGCCAGCACGACCGTGGCGGCGAGACCCAGCACCGCGATCGCGATGCCGACCCACCAGAACAGGTTGCGCTCGGCGTCGGGGCGGCGCACGAACCAGCGCTTCTCGACGACGTCCGCGTACAGCTCGTCGCGGACCCGTGCGAGGTCGATCCGCCGGCTGCGCAGCTCCGCCACCGTCACGGCGTCGACGCCCTGCGGCAGAAGGGCTTCGTAGACGGCCTTCTCGTACCCGGACAGCGAGGCGTCGGCCGGGTTGCGGCGCACGATCTGCCAGTCGTGGCCGTCCACCTCGGTGATCCAGAGATAGTTGCGCACGGCGAGGTCGATCACCGTGGCGGTCACGTCGACCACGTCCACGTGCTCGTCGACGACCGTGCCGACCTGGCCGGGCAGCACGCCGTCGGGCGAGGCGAACGCGACCCGGTTGTTCTGGTCGCGCACCAGGACGCTCACCGCGCCGACCTCGCTCGCGAGCGCCGCCGCGTCCCGGCCGCGCAGGTACCACAGCAGCGCGACACCGCCGAGCAGCAACACCAGCAGCCCGCCGAGCGCGGCACCGCTGACCGGCGTCAGCGCGAACGCGGCCGCCAGCCCGGACTGCTCGACCACCACGGCGTTCGGCGGCACGACGCCCGCGGACAGTCCGATCGCGACGTCGACCCGTTCACCGGCGCCGAGCTTGATCTCCTGCGCCCGCACGCCCTTGCCGTCCGCGAGGTCCGCGCTCGTGCACGGCTGCGACGACCCGACCGGTCCGGCGAGGCAGTTGACCGACGTCGGCGAGTCGGGCGCGGAGAACGAGACGGCGACCTTGTCGAGCTCGGTGTCCCAGCCGCCCGCGACCTGCCAGCGCACCTCCAGCGCGTCACCGACCGGTGCGACCGCGCCGACGACGGTGTAGGTCAGCGTGGCCTGGCCGCCCTCGAACGTCGTGGTGAACTTGTCGTCACCGACGCTCGCGCTGCCCTTGCCCTCGACCCGCGCGTCGACGACCTGGTACTGGCGCTCCAGGCCGTTGCCCACCGCGAGTCGCAAGGGGACGGTCCGCTTCACGGTCTTGCCGTCCGGCACGTGCACGGTCTCGGTGACGGACAGCTTCGCGTCGCGCTCCAGCTTCATCCGGACCTCGGTGCTGACGGTCCCGGGAAGCGGCTGCGCGAGCGCGCCAACAGCCGTAGTGGACGTCAGCGCGGCCCCGACGAAGATCGCCGCTCCCCAGTTCTTCAACACGGCTGCGGACAATAGCGGAGTCCTCATATGCTCCGGCGGACTTTCGAACAGACGCCATCTGGGGGATTTTCGGCGATGACGCAACCACCGCCACCGGGCAACTGGCCGCCACCTCGTCCGGTAGGCCCACCACCCGTGCCCGCGCCACCGCCGTACGGCCCGCCGATGCCTCCACGTCCTGCGCAGGGGCCGCCGCCCGGCATGCGCCCGGCACCCGTCGGGCCGCCGCCGCTGAGCTCGCCACCGATGGGCCGCCCACCCGTGGGCTCTCCACCGATGGTTCCGCCGCCGTACGGACCTCCGCCCGGCCGCGCTCCGCTGCCCCCGCCGCGTCCGGTGATGCCTCCGCCCCAGCCCACCTGGGGTCAGCAGCCGCAGCCGGGCTTCGCACCGTACCCGGTGATGCCGCCCCGCAAGAGCGGCAACGGCCCGATCCTCGCCCTGGTGCTCGGCGGCGTCGTCATCCTCGGCCTGGGCGCGGTCGGCGTCTTCGCGGCCAGCTTCAACAGCAAGGTCAAAGACGCGGGCTACCAGAACTACACGACCTACAGCCCGACCTACACCTACACAACAACAACGACCACGACGACCACAACGACGGCGTCCACCCGCACCTCGTCGACGCGGACGTCGAGCACCCCGACGACCCCCGCGGGCCCGAAGGCGGTCTACAAGCTCGCCGATCACCCGATCTTCACCACCGGGGTCGGCGCGAACGACTTCGCCTCCTGCCCGCTGCCGAACATGGAGTACAACCCGGCGGGCGAGGAACGGTTCCTCTCGGCCGCGTTGCCGTGCATCGAGAAGGCGTGGCAGCCCGCGATGAAGGCGGCCAACCTGCCGTACCAGCCGGTCGAGCTCCATGTGTTCACCGGCACCGTGCAGACGCCGTGCGGCTCGCGGCGCAACGACGTGACGGCGATGTACTGCCAGGGCGTCATCTACTGGCCGGGCAACTACTACGCCAACGAGGGCGGCTCGACGGTCCGGCACCCCGGCGTGTACCTCGGCCAGGTCAGCCACGAGTACGGCCACCACATCCAGTGGCTGGCCGGCTTCCTGCGCGCGGCCGGCGACGCCCAGTACGACGTGGGCGGCTTCGACACCCAGAAGGGTCTCGAACTCAACCGCAGGAAGGAACTCCAGGCCACCTGCTTCGGCGGCATGACGCTGGCCCCGTTCTCGCACAAGAACGTCGTGCCGATGGACGTCGTGAACACCGGTCTGTCGGACGCGAGCCAACGCGGTGACTACAACCGCACGCCAGACCACGGCAATGTGAACAACAACGCGCGTTGGGTCATGCAAGGCCACAAGCAGAACGACATCAAAGCCTGCAACACGTGGGCCGCGAGTTCCGCGGACGTTTCGTGAACCGATCCCCCGGCCCGCGCGTCTCAGAGACGTGGACGGACACGTTAGCCCGGTCGGGGGACGCGCGATCTCGCTCCGCCTATGCTCGTACCCGACCCTGGCTCACCAATGGGGGGACCTCAGGCGATGACGCAACCACCGCCACCGGGCAACTGGCCGCCGCCACGCCCGGTCGGCCCTCCGCCGATGCCCGCGCCGCTGGGCCAGCGTCCGCCCCAGGGCCCACCACCACCCCCGTACGGCATGCCGCCGCAGGCCCCGCCACACCCCCAGTACGGCCAGTACGGCCCTCCGCCGCCCCCACCGGGCCAGATCATGCCGCCCCCGCAACCGACGTGGGGCCCGCCACCCGGCGGCTACCAGCCCGGCTACGCGCCGTACCCGGCGATGCCGCCGCGCAAGAAGAGCAACGGCCCGATCGTCGCCCTGATCCTCGGCGGAGTCGTGATCCTGGGACTCGGCGCGGTCGGCATCTTCGCGGCAACCCTGAACAGCAAGGTGAAGGACGCGGGCTACCAGAACTACACGACCTACAGCCCCACCGTCGGCTACACGACCACCAGCGAGGCCACGACGTCGACCACGGCCCCGTCACCCTCAGCCTCCCGCACGCCGTCGACCTCGGCGACCCCGGCAGGCCCGAAGGCCGTCTACGCCCTGGCCGACCACCCGTTCCTGAAGCCGAACTTCGGCGCGAACTCGATCAGCGGCTGCCCGCTGCCCGCCATGGACTACTCCCCGGAGGGCCAGGACCGCTTCCTGCGCGCCGCACTGCCGTGCATCGAGAGCATGTGGAAGCCCGCGCTGGCGGCCGCCGGCCTCCCGTACCAGCCGGTCGAGCTGCACATCGTCACCGAGACCATGCAGTACCCGTGCGGCACCGTCCGTCCTGACCAGACCGCGCGCTACTGCCAGGGCGGCATCTACTGGACCGCCAACGCCTACGCCGCGGAGCGCAACCCGAACAACCCGAACCACCCCGGCAAGTACCTGGGCCAGCTCTCGCACGAGTACGGCCACCACATCCAGTGGCTCACCGGCATGCTCAAAGCATCGGACCGCGCGCAGTACGACGCGGGAGGGTGGGATACTCCGAAGGGCCTCGACCTGAACCGCCGGATGGAGCTGCAGGCCACCTGCTTCGGCGGCATGACCCTGGCCTCCTTCTCGCACGGCGCAGTACCGATGGACGTGATCCGAGTAGGCCTGACCGACGCGGGCAACCGCGGCGACTACGACATCTATCCGACCAAGGACCACGGCACACCCGAGAACAACGCGAACTGGGTGGACCGCGGTTACCGCTCGAACAAGGCGTCCGAGTGCAACACCTGGGCAGCGGACGCAGGCTCAGTCTCCTAGCCCCGAAAGGTGCCAACGTGACCCAACCAGCCAAGAACAGCCCGGTCGTCCTCGGGGCAGTCTTCGTGCTGGTGGTCGCCTTCGTCCTCGGAATCGGTCAACTGACCCGCCCCAGAGTCCTGAACGGCCACGCCCTGGCCGGCTCCCGGCCGGCCACCTCGCCGTCGACCGAGCCCTCCACCCCGGTCCGCCCCCGCGCGGTCTACCGCCTGGCAGACCACCCGTTCCTCACGACACCGGTCTCCCTGGCCCCGATCACCTGCGTCCTCCCGCCGTTCGGCACCTCGGACCAGCAGCTGGCCGCCTACTACGCCGCAGGCGTCGAATGCCTCGACGCAGCCTGGGGCCCGCTCCTCACCTCGGCGAACCTGCCGTTCGAAAAACCTTCCCTGGACGCCGCCCCGATCCTCAAGGACGGCCCGTGCGGCGCGGCCCCGGAATCCGACCACGCAGTCGCCTACTACTGCGGCCGCAACCGCACGATCTACATGCCCACCTCCCGCCTGCGCGACAACGGCGGCGGTGACGCCCCGGCCACCCACCTGGCCACGCTGTCCCACGAGTACGGCCACCACGTCCAGGCCATGACGGGCCTGCTCCGCGCCGCCGACCTGAAGATCACCGACGCGGGCGAGAAAACCCCGGCCGGTCTGGAGATGTCGCGCCGCATCGAACTCCAGGCCAACTGCTTCGCGGGCATGTTCCTCACGAGCGCGGCGGGCAAGGGCTCCATCTCCGCCGTCCTGGCCCGCCAGGCGGAAGAGGACTTCCAGTACGCGGTCGAGGAAAAACCCGAGAACAACGCCCACGGCTCAGCCACGAACCAGGCCCAATGGGCCGTCGCGGGCTTCAAGTCGAACTCGACCACGGCCTGCAACACGTTCGCGGCACCGGCGAAAGCGGTCGCCTGACCGCCGCGTCGCCACGTCGATGAACGGCGCTTTTGTCCATCTGAGGTGGACAAGAGCGCCGTTCATCCACGTTCGGGCTCGACCTGCGGACCGAGAACGGGTAGGGAGACACGGAAAACCGCCCCGCCTTCGGAAGGCAGACAGACCAGATCGCCGCCATGAGCCCGCACCACCCCGCGAGCGATGGCCAGTCCCAGCCCGGACCCGCCCGACCGCCGGTCCCGAGCGTCGTCCAACCGAACCAACCGGTCGAAGATCCGCTCCCGCTCAGCCTCAGGCACTCCGGGCCCGTTGTCGGAGACGGTGAACCCACCAGAATCCACCGAGATCCGAACAGCCCCGGAAGGCCCGGTGGCCTGCCGAGCGTTGTCGACCAGATTGGCCAGCACCTGGGCCAGCCGCTGCCCGTCCCCGATGACGGTGACCGGCTCCCCGGAAGCAGCGATGTCGAAGTCGGGCGCGACAAACCGAGTCCGAGCCACCTCGGCCTCGGCCAGCCCCATCAGGTCCACGGGTTCCCGCTGCATCTCGTACCCGGCATCCAGCTGGGCCAACGCCAGCAGGTCGTCGACCAGCCGCCCAGCCCGCCGGGCCTCCCGAACCAGCAGGAACGACATCTGGTCCCGGTCAGGCGAATCCACCGGCGCCTGCACCAGAGCCTCAGCCACGGCCTGAACCCCGGTGATGGGCGTGCGCAGTTCGTGAGCGGCGTCAGCGACGAACCGCCGAGTCCGCTGCTCCGACCCCTCCAGCGAATCCAGCATCCCGTCGAACGCCGCGGCAGTCCGCCCCAGCTCGGTGTCCGTGCGGGAAGGGTTCAACCGTCCACCCCGATGCCCGGCGGCGATGGCCTGAGCCAACGACGTCATGGCGTCCAACGGCGACAAGGCCCGCCGCACCACGATGATCATCAACAGCCCGGTGACGCCGATCGCCCCGAGCCCCAGCATCAGCAAGAGCTTCCGCAGCCGGGTCTGGGCCTGCGAGATGGCCTCGGTGTCCGCGTAGAGCGTGACCCTGTTGGCGCCGACGTTCCGCACCTTCCGCTGGTACGGCCCCTCTTCGGGCGCGGTGCCGACGACGGTCCCGTTCGGCAGCTCGATCGTCACGTGCACGTTCCGCTTGGTCAGCTGACGCACGACCTCGCGCGGCGGGGTTCCGTGCATCAACGCCTGCACGGCCCGCGTCTCGGCGTCCCGGAGCACCCCGTCGACGTCCCGGTTGGACAGGCTCTCGAACGCCCGGTCGACCGAGATGACCAGAGCGACCAGCACCAGGAACAGCACCAGCAGCACCGAGACGGCGACCCGGCGCCGCAGCGAGACCGTGCGGAGGTTCATTCCTCGGCCCGCAGCACGTACCCAAGGCCGCGCACGGTGTGCACCAACCGCGGTCCGTGCTCCTCCAGCTTCCGCCGCACCGCACTGATGTGGACCTCGACCAGGTTGGGGTCGTAGTCCTCGTACCCCCACACGGCGGTCAGGATCTGGGTCTTGGACACCACACGCCCGCGCTGAGCGGCCAGGTACACCAGCAGCCGCAGCTCGGTGGCGGTCAGCTCGATGGTCTGATCGGCTCGCATGACGACACCGGCGTCGGCGTCCACCACCAGGTCCCCGACCTGCACGGTGGACGGCGTCCGCCCGAGGCGACGCAGCACGGCCGACACCCGTGCCACCAGCTCTGCCAGCACGAACGGTTTGCCGACGTAGTCGTCGGCGCCGCCGGACAGGCCGCGCAGCCGGTCGGGCACGGCGTCGCGCGCGGTCAGCATGACCACGCCGGCACCGGAAGACCTCCGAATCACTTCCAGCAGCTGGAAGCCGTCGCGGCCGGGCAGCATCACGTCGAGCACGACGAGGTCGGGCCGGAAGCGGCCCAGGTCGTTCTCCAGCTGGCGCCCGTCCAACCGGTGCTGCACTTCGAAACCGGACTCGCGCAACGCGGACGACACCGCGGCGCCGATCGCCTCGGCGTCCTCGATCACCAACACCCTGGCGGACACCTCCTCATTCTGCTGATCATCCGGCGTTCGGGCGACTCGCCTTCAGCTCACGCTCAGATTGCGCGCGCATCATCGGACTCATGTCGAAGAAATCTGCGTGGGCCGGCGCCATCGTCGCGGCCGCCGGACTCACCGTCGGCGGCATCGCGGTCGCGACGGCGGCCGACAACTCCTCCGGCCCGCCCGCGGCGTTCGCGGAGCGCCACCCCGGCAAGCCCGGCCACCCCGGCAAGGCGAACCAGAAGGGCGGCACGCTCGTCGTCGGACGCGTGAAGTCGGTCGAGTCCGGCAAGCTCAACATCATCAAGGACGACGGCAGCGAAGTGTCGTTGACCACTGACGGCTCGACGAAGCTGCGTGGCGGCGACCTCAACGGGCTCAAGGCCGAGCAGCGCGTGACCGTGCGCGTGAAGGACGGCAAGGCGCTGAACGTGGCGCTGGCCAAGGCTCACGAGCAGGGCACGATCAAGGACGTCAACGGCAACAACGCCACGTTGGTGCAGGTCGACGGCCTGCAGACGCCGCTGGACCTGTCGGGCGTCAACGAGAAGCCGAAGAACGGCGACCTCGTGGCGGTGACCGGAACCGTGTCCGACGGCAAGACCGTCAAGGTCGAGCAGCTGCGTCAGCTGCCGAAGTAAACCTGGGCTCCACGCGGACCGCCGCGTCTGCGAACATCGCAGTGTGGCGGTTCCGCGAAGCCCGGACAGATGGGTGTTCATCCTGCTGGTCGTCGGACTGGTCGGGATCGGGGTCGCGGTCGCGCTTCTGGTGCCCGCCAAGGTGCTGGGCGCCGAAGCACCTCCCAGACCCGTCACCGCGACCGTCGTCGAGACCGGTTCGTGCGGCCAGGGCACGGACAAGGTCGAGTGGGACGCGAACGGTGAGAAGAAGCAGGCGCGGCTGGACGGCTGCGGCCACCGCAAGGGCGAAACCCTCGAAGTCGTGAACACCGGCAAGGACATGGTGTCCTCCGCCGCCTCGGTCCCCGCCGGACCGCCGGTCGGACGCCGCCTCACCGCGCTGCTGCTGTGCCTCGCAGCGCTGGCGGGCGGCTTCTACGCGTTCCTCTTCCGCTACGCGCCACTGCGAGCGCCGGCGGTGCTGCCTACTCCCCGCCGGGCGGAGTCACCTTCTTGACGTAGAGCAGCCTGTCACCCGGCTCGATCGCGTCCGCCTCAGGGGCGTCGACGCGGTACAGCTTCCCGCCCCGCACCACGCCCAGCACGATGTCCGACAGGTGCCTCGGCGACCCGCCCACCTCGCCGGGTTCGACGTCGCGCTCGGCGATCGCCAGCCCGGCGTCGGGCGTGAGCAGGTCCTCCACCATCGCGACCACGGACGGCGTCGCCGTGGCCATGCCTAGCAGGCGGCCCGCCGTTTCCGACGAGACGACCACGGAGTCGGCGCCGGACTGCCGCAGCAGGTGCTCGTTCTCCCGTTCCCGCACCGACGCGACGATCTGCGCCTTCGGGGCGAGCTCGCGGGCGGTCAACGTCACCAGCACCGCCGTGTCGTCCCGGTTGGGGGCGACGACGATCGCGCGCGCTCGGGCCGCACCGGCGACCCTCAGCACGTCGTTGCGCGTACCGGAGCCATGGACAGTGACGAGCCCGATGGCGGAGGCCGCGTCGAGGGACTCCTGCACGGTGTCCACGACGACGATCGAGCCGGGCTCGACACCGTCGCCGAGCAGCGCCGCGACCGCCGAGCGGCCCTTGGTGCCGTAACCCACGACCACGACGTGGTCCCGCACGACCCGCCTCCACTTCTGAATGCGCAACGCCTGACGGGAGCGCTCGGTGAGAACTTCGAGTGTCGTGCCGACCAGCACGATCAGGAACAGGATGCGCAACGGCGTGATGACCAGGACGTTGACCAGCCGTGCGGACGATGACGCGGGCGTGATGTCGCCGTAGCCGGTCGTCGAGAGAGACACCGTCGCGTAGTAGAAGGAGTCGAGCAGGGAGACGCCGTCGCCGTTGACGTCCCGGTAGCCGTCCCGGTCGAGGTAGACGATCAGGACGGCGAGCAGCAGCGCCGCCATCGCACCGATCACGCGTTTCACGATGGCGCGGACCGGGCTCTGGGCCTGGTCCGGCATCCGGATCACGCCGACGAGCGAGTGCGACGCTTCGTCAGTCAGGCTCATCGTGACAACCTCTCGGGCAGCATCCGCCACAGGTGAGCCGCCGCTTCCGCGCCTTTGAGGAGCAGTGGCACCACAACGCGTTCGTTCGGCGCGTGCACGCGATCATCCGGTAAGGTCGCGCCGAGGTACACGAGGGGCACCCCGAGCCACGCCTGCAGCACCGCGGCCGGCCCCGAGCCACCGGCGCGCGCGAACCGCACGGGCTGGTCGAACGCCAGCTCCATCGCCTCCTTCACGGTCGCGTTGGCCGGGTCGTCCGGGCTGATCGCGTACGGCGGCACGCCCTCGCCGCGGAAGCTGATCTCCGCGCGGATGCCCGCCGGTGTGTGCTTGGCGACGAACTCCCTGAGCCCGTCGGCGACCTTCTCCGGCAGCTGGTCGGGCACGAGCCGGAAGCTGAGCTTCGCCGTCGCGGTCGCCGGGATGATCGTCTTCAGGCCGGGACCGGTGTAGCCGCTGCTCAGGCCGTTGATCTCGGCGGTCGGCCGGACCCAGATCCGCTCCAGGGTCGTGTAGCCGGGTTCACCGGCGAGGGCCTGCGCGCCGCCACCGTTGTGCGCCAGCCACTTCTGCTCGTCGAACGGCAGCTCGGCGTAGTCCTCGCGCTCGGACTCGGACGGCTCGCGCACGTCGTCGTAGAAGCCCGGCAACGTGATCCGGCCGTTCTCGTCGTGCAGCGCGGCGATCAACCTCGCGAGCGCGGTAGCGGGGTTCGGGATCGCACCGCCCGCCCGTCCCGAATGGACGTCGTCGGTGCCGCCGAAGAACGTGATCTCGCCGCCGAGAACACCGCGCTGGCCGGTGTTCACCGTAGGCGCGTCGCGGTCGTGCAACGCGGTGTCGGTGAACACCACGAGATCGCAGGCGAGGTCCTCCTCGTGCGCTTCGAGCAGCTTTCGCAGGTGCGGAGAACCTGATTCCTCCTCGCCTTCCACGAAGAGTTTCAGCGTGACGCTCGGCGCATTCTGTCCAGTTGCCGCCAGATGTGCCCTCACCGCCAGCAGGTGCATCGCGACCTGGCCCTTGTCGTCGCTCGCGCCCCGGCCGTGCAGCTCGTCACCGCTGGTCACGGGCTCGAACGGTGGGTGGTGCCAGCGCTCGACAGGATCGACCGGCTGCACGTCGTGATGGCCGTAGACGAGCACCGTCGGCGCGCCGGGGTCCTCGGCGGGCCAGCAGGCGTAGACGGCGGGAAGGGCCGGTCCGTGGTCCCAGATCTGGATCTCCGGCCAGCCGTCCTCGCGCAGCTGCCCGGCCAGCCACTCGGCGGATCTCCGCACGTCGACGCGGTGTTCGGGATCGACGCCGATCGACGGGATCTTGATCCACTCGCGGAGCCCGGCGACGAAGGAGTCGCTCAGCGCGGCCACCGCGGCGCGTTCGGGATGATGAGAATCACCTGCCACGCCCGTGGAGAATAGGCCAGGGCCGTATCGCCTACGTGGCGTAGGCATGACAGGGTGACCGCATGGAACCGAACCGGTCCCGAGCGAGGTCGGCGCTGGCGCTCGCCGCACTGCTCGGTCTGGCGGGAGCGACCCACTTCACCAGGCCGAAGTACTACGACGCGATCGTGCCGCGCGCACTGCCCGGCACGCCGCGGCAGTGGACCTACGCGTCGGGCGCGGCGGAACTGGCCCTGGCCACGGCGGTGGCGGCCCCGCGCACGCGCCGGCTGGGCGGTCTCGCGGCCGCCGCGTTCTTCGTGGCGGTGTTCCCGGCGAACGTGAAAATGGCTCTGGATTTCCGGTCCAAGTCGCCAAAAGCGCGCGCATTGGCGTATGGTCGCCTGCCGCTACAGATTCCACTCGTCGCTTGGGCCTGGAAAGTGGCCAAAGCGGCCCCATGACCACCCTGGGTAATCCTTAACCAAGCATCCCGCAACGCTGTCATTTTCCGCGCGAGGAACCCTAGGATGCGCCCTGTGCAGACGCTTCTTCAGCGCGCCGCGACCGCGCTCGGCTGGGACGGAGTCGTCGTTCCCGACGTCGCCGTGCTGGGCCAGCAGGTGTCCGCGGTGGTGCGTTTGCTGCCCGAGGTCCACGACTGGAGAACCCAGAACGGCTGGCCGCCCCGCGCCGACCCGTCCTGGTTCCGCTCCTGGTTCGAGCCCGCCGTGCACGACCGCCTGCCCGTCGCGGCCGTCGAGCTCGTCGGCGTGCTGGTCAGCGAGTCCACCACGGACCGCGCCCTGCAGTCGTGCGGCACCCTGCTGACGCTGGCTCCCTGCGCGGTGATGCTCCCGCGCTCCGACGAGTCGCAGGCCTGGTCGTACATCGAGCTCGACTACTACGGCATCGGTGTCGTGGTCGGGGACGAGTCCTCAGCGGACCTGATGGTGCCGCCCGAGGACAGGTCGTCCGAGTTCGGGCCGTCCCTCTTCGGACGGTGGCTGCTCGAGGTGTTGTACGAGCGCGTGCTGAAGGCCGCGCACGCTCCCGCCAGCACTAGCCCACAGACCTGATCAGGTCCTTCAACCCCTGCTCGTCCAGCAGATCCGCCGGGCGCAGCGTGTGGTCGTGCCGCACGTAGTGGAACGCGGCCCTGACCCGTTCCAGCGGCTCCCCCATCAGCGCCGCCCAGGCCAGCCGGTACGCCGCGAGCTGGACCGACAACGCCGGCAGCGCCTCCTCATCCGGCACCGCGCCGGTCTTCCAGTCCACAACGGTCCAGCCGTCCGGGTCTTTGTAGACGGCGTCCATCCGCCCGCGCACCGAGATCCCGTCGAACTCCGCCTCGAACGGCACCTCGACGTCGTGCGGGGTCCGGTTCGCCCAGTCGCTGCGCAGGAACGCCTCCTTCAGGCGGTCGAGGTCGGCGTCCGGTGCCGCGTCGGCGTCTCCCGCGCCGGGCAGCTCGTCGATGTCGAGCAACCTGGTGGCGCCGAAGCGGTTCTCCAGCCACGTGTGGAAGGCCGTGCCGCGACGCGCCAGCGGGTTCGGCGGGAACGGCAGCGGGCGCCGCAGCCGGCGGGCCAGCAGGTCGGGGTCCTTCGCGAGCTCGACGAGCTGGCTGACCGACAGGTGGTCGGGCAGCTCCACCTGTTCGCGCCGGTTCATCGACGCCGCCCGTTCGGCGAGCAGCACGTCGACGTCCTTCGCCCAGCCCTCCGGGTCGTCCTCCTCCGGCATCTCCGGGTCGTCCGGCACGACGTCGTCCGGCAGCGGTTCCGGCTCCGGCGGGAAGTCCTCGTCGGGCGGCTCGTCGGGCGGCGGGTAGTCCTCGTCCTCTGGTGCTGAGGTCGCTTCTTGTTGTTCCTCGAAGATCAGCGGCAACGGCTCGGGCGGGGCGTTGCGCAGGGCGTCCAGCGCGGCCAGCACCATCTGCGCGCCCTCGACGACGGCGTCGCGCCGCTTGCCCAGCGGGTCGGCGGGCCACAGCCGCGTCTTCACGTCCTCGGCGAGCGGGTTCGGGGTGTCGGGGAGCGGTTCGTCGGCCCACACGCTGATGTCGCCCGGCGGGTTGTCCCGTTGCAGGACGTCGTGCATCTCCCGCAGGAACACCGACGGCCCCTTGGGCTTGTCGCCCGCCTCCGACCACCAGTGCCCGGACATCAGCAGGCTGTGCTCGGCCCGCGTGACGCCGACGTAGAACAGCCGGCGTTCCTCGACCAGCCTGCGGTCCTCGAACTCCTCCGCGTGGATCGTGAGCGCCTCGTCGACCTCCTTGCGGTTGAAGCCCGCCGAGAGCCTCAGCACGGGCAGGTCCTGCGCGTCACCCCGCAGGTCCGCCGGCAGTTCGGTGACGGACTTCAGCCAGCACGACGACTTCTTGCGGCCGGGGAAGACGTCCTTCACCAGGTGCGGCAGCGCCACGATCCGCCACTCCAGGCCCTTCGCGGAGTGCACGGTGAGGATCTGCACGCGGTCCTCGGACACCTCGACCTCGCCGGGCTCCAGCCCGTCCTCGGCGTGCTCGGCCGCGTACAGGTAGTCCAGCAACGACGGCAGCGTCGCCGACGGACTGGCCGCCGCGAAGTCCGTGACGACGTCGGAGAACGCGTCGAGGTGCGCCCGCCCGACCATGCCCGGCCGCGACATGGCCTCGATGTCGAGCAGCAACGTCCGTTCGACGTCCGCCACCAGCTCGGGCAACGGCTGGTCCAGCCTGCGCCGCAACGCCGCCAGCTCACCGCCGAGCCTGCGGATGCGCCGGTACCCGTCCGGCGAGTACGCGTCCGGGTCGCCGGGGTCGTCCAGCGCGTCGGCCAGCCCGGCCTGCTCGGCGTGCTCACCCGGCAGCGCGTCCGCCAGCACCAGCAGCGGATCATCCACAACAGACTGTCTGCTTTGGACTCCGGCGAGCTCCCGCGCCCTGCTCCAGAGCGCCGCCAGATCCCGTGCCGCGAGCCGCCACCGCGACCCGGTCAACAGCCGAGCCGCCGCCGTGCCCGCCAGCGGATCGACGAGAACCCGAAGCGCCGAAACGAGATCGCGCACCTCGGGCTCGTCCAGCAACCCACCCAGCCCGACGACCTCGACCGGCAGCCCGCGTTCCCGCAACGCCGCCGCGATCGCCGCCATGTCGGACCGCCGCCGGACGAGAACGGCCGCGGTCGGCGGCGCCCCTTCCGCATCCAGATGCGCTTCCCATTGCGCCGCGAGGTTGTCCGCCATCCAGTCGAGCTCCTGGCGGATGTCCGCGTGCAGCGCGAGCCGCACGTCCCCGGGCCCGGCGCCGGGTCGTGCCTTGAGCTCCTCGACGTCCAGCCCGGCTTCCCGCAGCGGCAACGACACCGCGTTGGCCAGCTCCAGCACCTCGGGCGGGTTGCGGAAACTGGTCAGCAGCCCGAACTTCTTCGTCGGCGGGAAGTCGTCCGCGAACCGAGGCAGGTTCGCCGCACTGGCCCCGCGCCAGCCGTAGATCGCCTGCGCCGGGTCGCCCACCGACGTGACCGGCATCGGCTTGCCGCCCCCGAACAAACTCCTGAGCAGCACCCGCTGCGCGTGCCCGGTGTCCTGGTACTCGTCGAGCAGCACCGCGCCGTACCGTTCGCGCTCGCCCTCCGCGACCTCCTTGAACGCGGCGAGCTGCGCGGCCAGCGACATCTGGTCCGCGAAGTCGAGCGCCGCCTCCTTGCGCTTGCGCTGCTGGTACGCCTCCAGGAGCGGGAGGAGGGCGACGCGGAGCCGTTGCGCCCTGATGACGTCCTGCAGCTTCTCCGGCAACGCGTCGCGCTGCCGCGGCGCCTTCGGGGCGTTCTCGATGAGCTTCGTGAGCTTGTCCGCGTGCTGCTGCAACGCCTCCGGCGTGACGAGGTGCTCACCCAGCTCACCCGCGAGCGCCAGCAGGTACCCGGTGATCGTCGCCGGCACCTTGTCGGTGTCGAGGTCCTTCGCCCACGTCGACACGACCCGGTGCGCGAGCTGCCAGCTCGCCGTCTCGGTGAGCAGCCGAACGCCCGGCTCGACCGGCAGCCGGAGCCCGTGCTCGGTCACCAGCCGACCGGCGTAGGCGTGGTAGGTGAGCACCACGGGTTCGCCGGTCAGCACCGCCATCTTGCGCTCGCCGCTGGGGTCGAGCTCGTCGAGCAGACTGGACCCGGCGAGCCTGCGGAGTCGTGCGCGCACCCGGTCCGCCAGCTGCCGGGCGGCCTTGCGGGTGAAGGTGAGGCCCAGGACGCGGTCGGGCAGCACGATGCCGTTCGCCACCAGCCACACGACCCTGGCGGCCATGGTCTCCGTCTTGCCCGCGCCCGCGCCGGCGATGACGAGCGCCGGTTGCGTGGGGGCGGCGATGACCTCGGCCTGCTCCGGGGTCGGCTTGTTGAGCCCAAGGGCTTCAGCGATCTCGAACGGACTGACGGTCATCGGCCGACCAGCCCGGATGCTCGACGTCGATGAAGGGAACCTTCCTGCACCTGAGGTGGATGAAGGAACCCTTCATCGAGCACCCGGCAGGCCGCGTTCAAGGCCCCGAGCCGCACGTCGCGCGGGGCGACGGTCCGGTCACAGGTCCTGAGCAACGTCACCAACACATCTTCCTACCTGGGCCGCGCGCCTCCGCAGCACCCGGCTTCGTGTGTTCGCCGACCGTTCTGCGGCGCGAAACGCGCAGGTCAGCAGCCCTACTCGCTCACCTGGCGCCCGGACGGGTGGACCGGGCACGTCGTGCGTGCCGGGCAGCGGTCGCAGTCCGCGTTCTCCCGCGCCGTGTAGTTCGGTCCCAGCACGGACTCCGCCGCGCCCTGCACCACCTCCAGCCACGCGCGGACACCCTGTTCGTCCAGCGGGGCCTGGGTGCGTTCGACGGCTCCGGTCTTCTTGTCCTCCTTGGCGACGTACAGCAGGCGGGCGCCGCCGGGTTCGGTGCCCAGGCCGATGTGGGTGAAGCCGCCCAGCGACGTCGCCAGCTGGTAGACGGCGAGCTGCGGGTGTTCCTGGGAGGCTTCGCGGGAGACCGGGCTCTTGCCGGTCTTGATGTCGATCACGACCGGGCGGCCGTCCTCGTCGTGTTCCAGGCGGTCGACCCGGCCGCGGACCTGCAGCCACGGGCCGCCGTCGCGTTTCGGGACCTCCACGACCATCTCCTCCTCGACCGCGACCTGGGTGAGCTGACTGCGGCTCATGGTCAGCCAGGCGAGGAAGGTGTCGAGCATGCGTTCCACGCGCAGGCGTTCGCGGCGGGAGAACCACGGGGCGCCGGCGTCCACGGCCGCCCAGGCCTCGTCCAGCTTCACGCGCAGCTGGGCCGAGTCGGCGCCGGACGCGGCGGCCTGGGCCAGGGCGTGGACCAGGGTGCCGGTGACCGAGGCGAGCTCGGCCGGGTCCTGGCCGCCGTGCCGCTCCACCACCCAGCGCAGCGGGCACTTCGTGATCACCTCGATGGTCGACGGTGTCACGCTGACCTTCTGCTCCTCCGTCCACAGTGGAGCATCGACGGAGACGTCCGCCAGGCCGTACCAGGATTCCGGGTGCGCGCCGGGCACCCCCGCCTCGGCGAGGCGGGCGAGCTGCGCGGCCGCCCGCGAACGACGGTCCGCGGGTTCCGTGTCCGAGCAGACGACGCGGCGCAGTTCGCCGACCAGCTCGCCCAGCACCAGGCCGCGCTGGGGGCGGTGCAGCTTTCGCTCCTCCTCCGCCGACGACTCGATCTCGTCCAGGAAGCGCGACGGCTGTTCGTCCTCCCCGCGCACGGCGCTGATCAGCAGTTTCGAGCGGGCACGGGAGGCGGCGACGAGCAGCAGGCGGCGTTCCTCGGCCAAGATCGGCGCCACGGCCGACACGGACGGTTCGAGGCCCGCCAGGACGTCCACCATGCGTTCGACGCCCAGAACCGTGCCGCGCAGCCGCAGGTCGGGCCAGCTGCCCTCCTGAACGCCCGGCACGGCGACGACCTCCCACTCGCGGCCGGCCGCGGAGTGCGCGGTCAGGACGGACACCGCCTCACCCGTCGGGGCGGAGGCGGCCAGGGTGTCGCCGACGATCCGCTGGGACTCCAGGTAGTCCGCGAAACCGGCCACGCCCGAGCCCGGCAGGCGGTCGACGTACTTCGCGGCCGCCTCGAACAGCGCCACGATCGCGTCGAGGTCGCGGTCCGCCTGCATGCCGGGCATGCCGCGCCGGGCCGACTGCGCCACCCAGCGGTCCTGCAGGCCCGAGGCGGTCCAGAGGTCCCACAGCACGACCTCCACCGACTTGCCGTCCTCGATCGCCTTGCGCGCCAACGACAACAGGTGCGCGATCCGCCGCGCGGGCAGCGACTCGACGTCCTCCAGCGCGGCCAGGCGGTCGGGCGTCTCCACCACCTCGACCAGCAGCTCACCCGAGGGACGGTCACCTCCCGCCGCCATCTCCAGCCGGCGCAGACCACGGCGCAACCTCCGCAGCGCCAACGGATCCGCGCCGCCGTACGCCGACGACAACAGCATCGCCGCCGTGTCCTCGTCCAGCGAACCGGGCACCGCCGCGGCACGCACCAGAGCCAGCAGCGGACGCACGGCGGGCTGCTGCGCCAACGGCAGCTCGTCGGACGCCACCGCCACCGGTACACCGGCGGCCAGCAGCGCCCGTTGCAGCACCGGCAGGGACAACGTCGCCGACCGCACGACAACGGCCATCTGCGACCACGGCACCTCGTCGGCCAGGTGCGAGCGGCGCAGCTGGTCCGCCACCCACGTCGCCTCCTGCGCGGCCGACGCGAGCAGCCGCACCTGCACGGACCCCTCACCGTCCACCGGCAGCACCTTGCGCGTGGGCGAGGCACCGGGCAGCCGGGCGGCCAGGCGCGCCACCGCGTCGCGGATCTCCGGCATCATCCGGTGCGACTGGGTCAGCACGACCGTCTCGCCCGGCACGTCCCGCAGGATCTCCGGGTCGGCACCGCGGAACGTGAAGATCGCCTGGTCCGGATCACCGGCCAGCACGAACCGCGAGGCACCCGAGCCCAGCGACCTGATCAGCGAGTACTGCATCGGGTCGAGGTGCTGCGCGTCGTCGACCAGCAGGTACCGCACGCGCCGCCGTTCGGCGAACAGCAGGTCCTCGTCGTTCACGAACGCGGCGTACGCGGACGACACCAGCTCGGCCGCGTCGTAGGCGGGGGCGTACGCGGTCGCCGAGTCCATCCCGGACAGCAGGTTCACCGACTCGTACTGCTGCCCGAACACACCGGCGGCCACCCACTCGTCCCGCCCGTGCTCCTCGCCGAGCTCGATCAGGTCCTCCGGCCCCAGGCCGCGCTCGGCCGCCCGCAACAGCAGGTCGCGCAGCTCGTGCGCGAAGCCGGGCAGCTCCAGCGCGGGCCGCAACCGCTCGGGCCACCGCAGCGCCCCCAGCTCGACGTCACCGGCCAGCAGCTCGCGCACCATCGCGTCCTGGTCGGGACCGGACAGCAACCGCGGCGGCGGCTCGCCCAGCAGCACCGCCTGGTTGCGCAGCACCGCGAACGCGTAGGAGTGGACGGTCCGCACCAAAGGCTCGCGGATCGTCGACAGCCTCCCGGTCAGCAACCGCGTGATGTGCGCGCGCAACGCCACGGACGCACGCCGGTTCGCGGTCAGCACCAGCACGTTCTCCGGCGAGGCACCCTCCTCCAGCACGACGTGCGCGGCCAGCTCGGCCAGCAGCGTCGTCTTGCCGGTCCCGGGACCGCCGAGCACGCGCAGGAAGCCGGGCTGGGCGAACACCCGCCGGGCAGCGGCGTCCCACCGGGGACGCGGGCGCGTCTCCGGCTTCCGGCGGACCAGCTGGGGTGGAAGTGCCACGCCTCGATTTCACCACGCTGCACCGACAAGATCAGTCACGCCCGCCGGACGGAGCACCGGCGGATTTCGTCTACCTTCTTGACAGAGAGAGGTGGTCTAGTCCATTTTTGAGCACGTTGCAAGCCCCCTCACTGCCAGCTCCGCCGCCCTGGACCGAGCAGTCTTGGAGGACAAGAATGAAGCGGTTCCTCGTCGGCGCTGTCGCTGCCGCGTGCACGGCGATGCTTCTTCCCGCGCAAGCCCAGGCCGCGGTGAACCCGATTCTGGCCGCGCCCTACCTCTACCAGTGGGGCAGCGTGCCCAGCGCGACCAGCGTGATGTCGCAGACCGGCATCAAGTCGTTCACCCTCGCGTTCATCCTCAGCGACGGCGGCTGCAACCCCAAGTGGGACGGCACCCGCTCGCTGACGGGCAGTGACAAGACCCTGATCAGCAACATCCGCGCGGCCGGCGGTGAGGCCGTCCCGTCGATCGGCGGCTGGTCCGGCAACAAGCTGGGGCAGAAGTGTTCGAGTGCCGGCGCTCTCGCGGGCGCCTACCAGAAGGTGATCGACGCCTACGGACTCAAGGCGATCGACATCGACATCGAGGCGCAGGAGTTCGAGAACAACACCGTGCAGGACCGCGTGCTCGGCGCCCTGAAGATCGTCAAGCAGAACAACGCGGGCCTCAAGGTCGTCATCACCATGCCCACCGAGGCCACCGGCCCGAACAGCTGGGGCAAGCGCCTGATCACCCGGTCGAAGGAACTCGGCGCGCCGATCGACACGTTCGCGGTCATGCCGTTCGACTTCGGCAGCGGCGGTGACATGGCCGCCAAGACCAAGAGCGCGGTCGACGGGCTGAAGAACCACATCAAGTCCACGTTCGGACTCTCCGACGACGCGGCTTACCGGCGCAGCGGCCTCTCCTCGATGAACGGCAAGACCGACACCGGCGAGACCGTCACCCCGGCCAACTTCCGCGACATCATCAGCTGGGCGAACTCGAAGCACCTGTCCCGCGTCTCGTTCTGGGCGGTCAACCGGGACAAGGGCAACTGCGGCGCGATGAGCGACTCCTGCTCCGGCATCAGCCAGGGCTCCTACGAGTTCACCAAGGCCCTGACGGCCTTCACCGGGTAGCGGTCCCCTCCGGTGGCCGGACGTGACCCCGACCCCGTCCGGTCACCGGGGTTCCACTCGCTTCAGGAAGTCCCCCGGCGGCACCGGTGTGCCGAAGTGGGCGCCGGTCGCGAAGTCCGCGCCCGCCGCACGCCACCACTGCGCCTGTTCGCCGCTGACGATCCCGTCGACCGCGACCGTCACGCCGGACTCGCGCACCAGCGGGATCAACGCCGTCACGTAGGCGGATCGGCGCTCGACCAGAGCAGGTGCCACCCGCACGGACTTCACCGGGAGGTCTGCCACCGCCGCGGGATCGAGCGGTCCGAGCCCGAAGTTGTCGAGTCCAACGTGGACACCCAGGCCGGCGAGCACCGCCAGGTTGTCGGCCGCGTCCGTCAGCAGCAGCACGTCGGCGGGCATGCCGACCGCCAGCCGGTTGGCCTCCAGCCCCGTCTCCTCCAGCACCCGCACCACGCGTGAGACCAGGTCCGCGTCGGACGACTGGTGCGCGGTGAGCCGCACGACCAGCGACCGGTCGAACTGCCCGCGCTGCCGCCACCACGCCGACTGCCCGCCCGCGACCCGCAGCAGCCACTCGCCGAGCGGCAGGATCAGCCCGGTCTCCTCGGCGAGCCCCGCGCACCGGTCGTGCTCCAGCACCTCGGCCTCGGGCCGGTCCCAGTGCAACGCCGCCTCGACCCCGCTGACGTCCCCGTCGGCCAGCCGCACGATCGGCCGGTACCGCACGGTGATCTCGCCGTTCTCCCACGCACCCGGCATCGTCACGGCCACGGCGTGGTCACGGCGGTCGAGAGCGTCCTGGCCGGGGTGGAACACCTCCCACTGCCCGCGCCTGCGCACCTTCGCCTTGCGCAGGGCCGTGTCCGCCGCACGCAGCAGATCGACCGGTTCAGCGTCCGCGGCAGGGCGGTGCACCACGCCCGCGCTCATCGACACGGCCAGCCCGTGACCGTCCACATAGGTCGGTTCGAGCAGGTCGTCGTTGATGCTCTTCATGATCGCGCCGACGTCCGGCGTGCCGGCCGTGTTCTCCACGAGGACACCGAACTCGTCGCCGTCGAACCGGGCGATCATGGCCTTCTCCTGCGACATCACCGCCTGCAGCCGCTGCGCGACGTGCTGCAGCAACCGCTCGGCGACCCGGCCGCCGAAGCTGTTGCCCACCATGCCGAACGCGTCGATGTCGAGGTGGAACACCGTGACGCCGTACACGGGATCTGCCTTGCGCAGCAGGGTTTCCAGCTGCGTGGTGAAGAACTGCCGGTTCGGCAGCCCGGTCAGCACGTCGTGCAACGCCTGCCGCTTGATCTCGCTCTGCAGCAGTTCCAGCTCGGTGCCGTCCTCCACCACCACGACGAAGTGGCTCGGTTCGTCGTCCGCACCGCGCAGCAACGACGCCGTCAACGACAACCGCGCGGCGTCACCGTCCTTGCGGAGCATCCGCTGCGACTGCCTGATCCGCTCCGCGGTGCCGCTGACCAGGTCGGCCATCGCCTCGCCCAGCATCTCGGCGAAGCCGGGCTCGATGAGGTCGAGCAGCAGCGTTCCGGTCAGCTCCTCCGCGGTGTGACCGAGGATGTCGACGACCGCAGCGTTCACCCGGAGCAGGCGCCCTTCGAGGTCGACGATCAGCACGCCGTTGCTGGACGAGGTGACGACCTCGTTGAACCGGGCCTCGCTCTCCTTGAGGTTCCAGTTCGCGTCGCGGACCGCCTTGAGCAACGACTTCTGCAGGCTTTCCTGCTGGGCCAGCACGGACTCGGTGTTGGCGGCGGTGAACCCGGTCCCCAGCGCGCCGATCGCGAGCGCGATCCGTTCCGCGTACCGCTCCACCGGCTGGAACTCGGGCAGCGAGAGCAGTCCCTTGCCGAGCACCTCGGCGGTGCACCGCAGGCCGGAGGCGCCCAGGTGGCCGAGCGTGACCAGATTCGCGCCGACGGCCTCGATCGGACCGGTCTTGAACGGTTCCTCGTGCAGCACGGAACACACCACATCGAGCCGGCCGCGCAGTTCCTGGTCGAGATCTTCCTGACCCAGGGGAATCGCCACGGCGCTGAGCAGACGATATGACCATTTGCGGGCAAGCGTCAGCCGCGCCCGTGCATTGTCCTGAGGCAGGGGCGAGTCGCCGGGTATTCGACTCGGATGGGACATTCGAGGCCGCCTCGCAATGGCTCTGAGGTCCGGCAGTTTACCCACGCACCGTCTGCATCGGGCTCAACCGGCGGCGTGAATCCTCACTCTATCGGTTATCCCTATGGCTTTCGACCGACCCCCGCGAACGCGATCCTGTTCACCGCCGGATCATCGGAGATGTCACCCGGTCCGGTGGGACGCCATTCGGCGAACTTGACCAGTCCAGGTTCGACCAGTTCGAAATCACCGAAGAAGGCTTCGATCTCGCCCCGGTCGCGGTAGGCGACGTCGCCGCCGCCCACCTTGCTCATCCGGTCGGTCACGGCCCTGGCCTCGTCGTTGACGTGATCGCCGGCCATGTGCGTGATCGCGAGGTAGCTGCCGCTGGGCAGCGCCTCGCGGTACCGCTTGAGCAGGCCCTGCGGGTCGGCGTCGTCCGGCACCCAGTGCACCATGAACAGCATCAGCAACCCGATCGGCTGGTCGAAGTCGAGCAGCCGGTTCACCTCGCCGCTGTTCAGGATGCTCTCCGGGTCGCGCATGTCGGCCTGCACCACGCCGACGCCGTCGACACCGGCGACGATCAGCTCACCGTGCGCGACGGCGACCGGGTCGCGGTCGACGTACACGACCCGGCTCCCCGGAGCGTGCTCCTGCGCGACCTCGTGCACGTTGGCCACGGTGGGGATGCCGGAGCCGATGTCCAGGAACTGGCGCACCCCCTGCTCGGCCATGAACCGCACCGCGCGGCGCAGGAAGGCCCGGTTGAGCCTGGCCGCACTGCGGGAGTGCGGCATCATCTCCTCCGCCTTGTCACCCATCAGGCGGTCGACCGCGAAGTTGTGCGCACCCCCGAGCAGGTAGTCGTACACCCGTGCCGCGCTGGGCACGGAAACGTCCACGCTCTGCGGAATCCAGTTCTGTTCACCGGCCACGGCGACCACCCTCTTCAGGTTGCGGACGCACCAGCTTAGTCAGGCACAAAGTGCACACGACTACGCCGCAAGTGTGAACGCACGCCACCCGATCGGGCACTTCTCTCTGACCCGAACGACTCATATGGTGGGCCACCTCTTTCCACCTCGCGAGGAGCGATGATGTCCGTCCCGGTGGCGCCCGGCAGGCTGCCATTTCTCGGGCACACCTTGCCGATGCTCAGGAAAAGATTCGAGTTCACCGCGAATTTACGAGGCCAAGGCGATCTCGTAGAAGTGCACCTGGGGCCGATGCGGACGTATTTCGTCACCAGCCCCCAGTTGACGCACCAGGTGCTCGTCACCGATGCACCGAAGTTCCACAAAGGCCGGATGTACGACAAGTTCCGCCCGTTCGTCGGCAACGGGCTCGCGGTGTCGAGCGGCACGTTCCACCTGCGTCAGCGCCGGATGATGCAGCCGGCCTTCCACCGCGACCGGATCGCCGGTTACGCCGACGTCATGGTTCGCGCGGCACGTGAGCTGGTCGAGGGGTGGCGACCGGGCGAGGTGCGGCGGATCGAAGCCGACATGCAGGGCGTGGCCGTCACGATCGTCGGCGAGGCCCTCTTCTCCACCGAGATCGGCAGACGCGCGATCGACGAAGCCCGCCGGTCCGTGTTCGTGATCATCAGGAACGGCATCGTGCGCGCGCTCTCACCGGGGTTCGTCGAGAAGCTGCCCATCCCGGCCAACCGCGAGTTCGACGAGGCGATCGCCCGGATGCGCGCGATCGTGCACGAGGTGATCGACAGCAGGCGCGACGACGACACCGACCACGGCGATCTGCTTTCCGTGCTGTTGCTCGCCAGGGATCCCGGGACCGGCGCCCCGATGACCGACGACCAGGTCTTCGACGAGGTCATCACGCTGCTGACCGCGGGTATCGAGACCACCGCGCTGGCGCTCGCCTGGATCTTCCACGAGATCGCCGCCAACCCCGAGGTCGAACGGCGGGTGCTGGCGGAGGTCGACGAGGTGCTGGCGGGTCGCCAGGTGACGATCGACGACGTGCCGAAGCTGACCTACCTCGGCCAGGTGACGAACGAGGTCCTGCGGAAGTACCCGCTCTGGCTCGTCATGCGCCGCACGGCCGAGGAGGTCGAGCTCGGCGGCGTCCGGCTGCCCGCGGGTACCGAGGTGATCCTCAGCCCGCACACGATGCACCACGACCCCGCGAACTACCCCGACCCCGAGCGCTTCGACCCGGACCGCTGGACGCCCGAACGCGTCAGGCAGTTGCCGAAGGGCGCGTTCGTGCCGTTCGGCGGCGGGATCCACCAGTGCATCGGGAACCACTTCGCGCTGACCGAGATCGCCATCGTGGTGGCGACGGTCTGCTCCCGACACCGGCTGGTCCCCGACCGCCCGGTGCGCACCAAGTTCACCAACGCGGCCTACCCCAACGACCTGATGATGAAGGTCGTCCCCCGCTAGCTGGAGGTTGTTCCCCCATGCGTTTCCGTCGGCTCTGTGCCGCCGTGCTGCTCGCTGCCCTCGTGCCGGTGCCCGCGCCGGCGAACGCCGACACCACCTGTCAGGACGTCTACACGCCCGTCCAGTTCGGACTCGTCCAGCAGGTGATGTACGGCCGGCTGTGCGTGCCCCAAGGAGCGACGACGGTCCAGGTGCTCGTCCCCGGTGGCACGTACACCAGCGGCTACTGGGACATCCCCGTGGACAGCGACACCCGTTCGGTCACCCGCGCGATGAACGCCGCGGGCGTCGCCACCATGGCGGTGGACCGGATCGGCTCCGGCAGGAGCTCCAAACCGCTGAGCGTCCTGGTCGACGTGCCCAGCCAGGCGCAGGCGGTGCACCAGGTGATCGGGAACCTGCGCGAGCGGTTCGCGAAGGTGCTGCTCGGCGGGCACTCGATCGGCTCGGCCGTCGCGATGGTCGAGGCGGGCACGTACCGCGACGTCGACGGCCTGCTGATCACCGGCATGACGCACCAGTGGGACTACGTCCGCGCCGTGCCCGCGCTGACCAACCTGATCCCCGCGTCACTCGACCCGAGGCTCGCCCTGCGCGGGCTCGACGCCGGCTACCTGACCACGGCGCCGGGCACCCGCTACACCATGTTCCACGCACCGGGCCCCAACATCCCCGCCGTGATCGACCTCGACGAGTCCACAAAGGACGTCGTCTCGACCAACGAGTTCGTCACCACCGCGCTGATGTCCAACCTCGTGCTTCCGGCCAGCGCCAACATCACGGCGCCGGTGATGATGGTGCAGACGTCGGCCGACTACTTCTGCGGCACCCCGCCGCTCGGCGCCGACTGCTCGTCGCCTGAGGCGCTGGTCGCGTCCGAGCGACCGTTCTACCCGCAGGCACCGCGCCTGAACGCCTTCGTCGTCAACGGTTACGGGCACGTCTTCAACTTCGACGCCGATGACGCCGCGTCCTACCACGCGGCGGTCATCGCGTGGCAGCGCGGCGTCTGAGCACCTGGCCAGAAGTCCGCCCGCAGCTCGCCGAGTGCTCGATGAAGGGCTCCTTCCTCCACCTGACATGCAATGCCAGGAACTCAAGCGGCGACACGTTGCGCCGACCTTCGCGGGCAGGCTCGCGATGAACGGCGCATTTGTTCACCTCAGGTGGACAAATGCGCCGTTCATCCCAGTCGGGTTCGCCGCTCCCGCCGGGCATGCCAGATCTGCCGCACTGCCACGCACCGTGCGATCTGGCCTCGCCAGGCGCGTGGCGACGTGGATGAAGGCGCCCTTGACCCACACCAGGTGGAGCAAAGAGCCCTTCATCGACGAAGGTCGCGCAAGCGTCAGAGGTTCCTCAGGAACTCGCCCGCGTCCAGCGGGCCACCGAAGTGGGCGCCGATCGCGAGGTCGGCGCCCGCGTCGTTCCACCACTTCGCCTGCGCCTCGGTGTCGACGCCGTTCACGCAGATCCGCACGCCGTGCTCGTGCACCGCGGCGATCAGCGCGGCGGAGCGGGGGTCCTGGCGCCGTGTCAGGTCCGGTGGCACGAGCACGGACACCACGGGCAACTCGGAGAGCCATGCGAGGTCACGCGGGCCGAGGCCGAAGTCGTCGAGCGTGATCCGCACGCCCATGTCCGCCAGCGTGGTCATGTTGTCGAGCGCCTCGGCCACGTCCAGGACGCCGACGGGCATGCTGATCGTCAGTCGTCCGTGTGGCATGTCGGTGTCGTAGAGGACCTTCGCCACGCGGGACGCCAGGTCCGCGTCGGTCGACTGGTGGTGCGTGAGCCGCACGCCGAACTGCTGGTCGAGCTCGCCGCGCTGCCGCCACCACTGCGCCTGGCCCGCCGCGATCCGCATCAGCCACTCGCCCATCGGCAGGATGATGCCGCTGGAGTTCGCGAGTTCGGCGGGCCGGTCCGAGAGATCCCAGTGCAGGACGGCCTCGACGCCGGCCAGCTCACCGGTCGCCAGCACGCGGACGGGCTGGTAGCGCACGCCGATGTCACCCTGCTCCCACGCGCCGGGCATCACCACGGCCAGCGCGGCGTCCCGGCGTTCCGCGGCGTCCTGGTTGGTGTGGAACAGCTGCCACTGGCCGCGCCGGTCGCGCTTCGCCTGCCGCAACGCCAGGTCGGCCGTGCGCAACAGCTCCACGGGGTCGATGTCGGGTGACGGCCGGTGCACGACACCCGCGCTCACCGACACCGCCAGCCCGTGATCGTCCACATAGGTCGGTTCGGCGAGGTCGGCGTTGATGGTGGCCATCGTGGTGGCGACGTCCGGTGTGGTCGCGGTGTTCTCCACCACGATGCCGAACTCGTCGCCGTCGAACCGCGCGATCATCGCCCGCTCGCGGGACATCAGCGCCTGCAGCCGGCGCGCCACGTGCTGCAACAGGTGCTCACCGACCCGCGCGCCGAGGCTGTTGCACACCAGGCCGAACGCGTCCAGGTCGAGGTGGAAGATCGTCACGCCGAACTCGGGGTCGGCGCGGCGCAGCACGGTTTCCAGGTGCGTGGTGAAGAACTGCCGGTTCGGCAGCCCGGTCAGCACGTCGTGCAACGACTGCTTGCGCAGTTCTCCTTGCAGCAGCGCGAGTTCCGTGTCGTCGTCAACGATCACCAGCACGTGGCTCGCGCGTCCGTCGTCGTCGCGCAGCAACGACGCCGTGAGCGTCACCTTGGCGAACTCGCCGTCGGCGCGCACGAGCTGCATCGGTTCCCGTTCGAACTCGTCGCGTTCGGCGAGCACCTTCTCCGTCATCTCGCGGAACACCGCGATCGACGTCGGCGCGATCAGCTCCACCAGCCGCGTGCCCGGTTCCGCCGGCCGTCCGATGATCTCGCCGATCGCGTCGTTGCCCCAGACCAGTCGTCCGTCGAGGCCGACGATCAGCACGCCGTTGGTCGACGAGGACGCGAAGCCCTCGAACTTGGCCTCGCTGTGCCGCTGGTCCCGTTGCGCGTCGTGGGCGGCCTTGAGCAACGAGCGCTGCATGCTCTCCTGCTGGTCCAGGATCGAACGGGCCCGCGCAGCGGTGAACCCGCACGCGAGCGCGCCGATCCCGCCGACCACGCGGACCGTGTGCCGGCTCGTGCCGCGGAACTCGTCCAGCGCCAGCAGGCCCTTGCCGAGCACGTCGACGGTCCGGCGCAGGCCCGGCTCGTTGACGTAGCCGAGAGCGACGAGCCGCTCGCCCACCTCCTCGAAGGGAGTGGGGTCGAACGGCTCGTTGTGCAGTGCCGCGCACAACGCGTCGAGCTGGGCGCCCAGTTCAGCGTCCAGCTCGTCTCTGCTCAGCGCGACCACCACGACGCTGCTGATCAGGTAGCTCCACTTGCGCGCCAAGGCTTCTCGCACACGGACGGTGGCGGTGTCCTGAGGTGGAGCGGCATCGGGTTTTCGGCTCGGTTTCGTCATTCCCGTTGCCCTGTATGGGTTTGAAGAGTGCCCGGCAGTCTACCCACCGGGAGTCGACGCCCGTTGCGCCGACAGTGTGAACCTCCGACACTACAGGGTGGTTTCAGTCCTTACGACCGACCCCGGCGTACAGGAACATGTTCATGCTCGCCTCGTCCGCGATGTCGCCGGGTCCGTCCGGCCGCCACTCGCCGCAGCCGACCAGGCCGGGCTCGACCAGCGAAAACCCGTCGAACAACGCGCTGACCTGCGCATGCGTGCGCATGTGCATCTGGTCGACGCTCCTGCTGCGGTTGACCACCTCGGCGGCCTGGTCGACGCTCGCGTCGATCTGGTCCTTGGCGACGTGCGTCATCACGAGGAAGCTGCCGGCGGGCAGTGCGTCGCGGTAGTTGGCGACGAGCTTCCGCGGGTCGTCCTCGTCGGGCACCCAGTGCAGCATCAGCAGCATCAACAGCCCGATCGGCTCGTCGAACCGCAGCAGCCCGGTGAGCTCGGGACTCGACAGCACGGCCTCGGGATCGCGCATGTCAGCCTGCACGATCGCCGTGTTCTCGTTGTCAGCCAACATCAATTGGCTGTGGGCCACGGCAACGGGATCCTTGTCGACGTAGACGACCCGCGCGCCGGGGTCGCGTTCCTGCGCGACCTGGTGCACGTTCGCGACCGTCGGAATGCCGGACCCGATGTCGAGGAACTGCCGAACGCCTTGTCCCAGCAGGAAGTTCACCGCCCGGCCGAGGAACCGCCGGTTGAGCCGGGCGACGCTGCGCAGTCCGGGCACGAGCTTCTCGATCTGGGTCCCGACCTGCCGGTCGGCGGCGAAGTTGTGGGCGCCGCCGAGGATGTAGTCGTAGACGCGGGCCATGCTCGGCACGGTGGTGTCGATGCCGAGGGGCACCCAACTCCGGGGCTCTGCCACGGTGCACACCTCTCCGGTTCGTGTGCGGTTCGGAGGAAGACGCACGAGCTTAGTCACCCGAGCGACCCACGCGCTGAACCAGAAGAGTGACCCTGGAACCACCCGATCGGGCACTGTCGTCTTCCCCCAAACGGCTCCTAGGGTGGTCCGTCCCCATCCGGCCCAACTCTTCAGGAGTCTGGATGCCCGTCCCGGTGGCTCCCCGCCGCTGGCCGTTACTAGGGCACACCCCGGCGATGCTCATCCAGCGCGCCAGGTTCACCGACGCGCTGCACCAGCACGGCGACGTGGTGCGCCTGGATCTCGGCCCGCTGCACGCGTACTTCGTCACGGACGCCGCGCTCACCCACGAAGTGCTGGTGTCCCAGGGCTCGAAGTTCCGCAAGGGCGCGATGTTCGACAAGTTCCAGCCGTACCTGGGGACCGGTCTGCTGCTGTCGAACGGCGAGCACCACCTGCGCCAGCGCCGGCTGATGCAACCGGCGTTCCACCGGGAACGGATCGAAAACTACGCCCCGACAATGGCTCGTGCTGCTGCCGGGCTGGCCGCGCGCTGGCAGCCGGGCGAAGTCCGCGTCGTCGAGAACGACATGCAGGAGCTCGCGGTCACCGTCGTCGGTGAGACGCTCTTCTCGACGGAGATCGGCGCCCGCGCGGTCGAGGAGGTCCGCCGGTCCATCTTCACCGTCATCCAGCAGGGCATGATCCGCGCTCTGTCCCCGTCGTTCGTCGAAAAGCTCCCGCTGCCGGGCAACCGCGAGTTCGACACGGCCATCGCCCGCATGAAAACCGTTGTGCAGCAGGTGATCGAGAGCTGGCGCGCCGACGGCACCGACCACGGCGACGTCCTGTCCACACTGCTGTTGGCGGGCATGACCGACCAGCAGACCTACGACGAGGTCCTGACCCTGCTGACCGCCGGCATCGAGACCACCGCGATCGCCCTGGCCTGGGCCCTGTACGAGGTCGGCAACAACCCGGAGATCGAACACCGCCTGCACACCGAGCTCGACTCGGTGCTGGCCGGCCGCCCACCTGCTTTCGCCGACGTGGAGGCCCTGCCGTACACCACCCAGATCGTGCAGGAAACCCTGCGCCACTACCCGATCTGGTTCGTGATGCGCCGAACCCTCACCGAGGTCCAGCTGGGCGACGCCCACCTCCCGGCAGGCACCGAGGTGATCATCAGCCCGCACGCCCTGCACCACGACGAGCGTTACTTCCCAGACCCCCGGCGCTTCTCGCCGGACCGCTGGACCCCTTCCTTCACCGCCTCGCTCCCGCGCGGCGCGTTCGTCCCGTTCGGCGGCGGCAACCGCCAATGCCTGGGCAACACCTTCGCCACCACCGAGATCGTCATCACGCTCGCCACCATCGCGAGCCGCTGGCGTCTCGTTCCCACCCGTCCGGCGCGCGTGAAGTTCACGTCCGCCCCGTACCCCAGCGGCCTGCTGATGAAGGCCGTCCCCCGAAACTAGCTTGGAGGTCCTCTCCCATGCGTTTCCGCCGGTTGTGCGCCGCGACCCTGCTCGCCACCGGAACACTGCTAGCCCCACAACCCGCCTCCGCCGCCGTGTCCTGCCAGGACGTCACCTACCCGGTGCGGATCCAACTGGCCCCGCTGGTCACCTCGCTGGAAACCATGGCCGGCAGGCTGTGCGTCCCCACCGGTGCCACCACGATCCAGGTCCTGATCCCCGGCGGCACCTACGACCGGACGTACTGGGACATCGGCTTCGAACCGGAAACCCGCTCGTTCACCCGATCCCAGAACGCCGCGGGCTTCGCCACCCTGGCCCTGGACCGCCTGGGCACCGGCCAAAGCTCCAAACCGCTGAGCACCTCCGTCACCGCCTCCACCGAGGCGAGCGCCGTCCACCAGGTGATCCAGGCCGTGAAATCCCAGTTCCCCGAGGTCGTCGTCGGGGGCCACTCCATCGGCTCGGCCATGGCCCTGATCGAAGCAGGCACCTACCGCGACGTGAACGGCGTCCTGGTGACCGGCTTCACGCACAAGATGAACGACATAACCGTTCTCCCGGTCATGGCCAACATGATCCCCGCAGGCCTGGACGCCGGTTACCTCACCACCATGCCGGACACCCGCTACAACTCGTTCCACGCCCCTGGCCCGCTGGTCGAAGGCGCCATCGCCTACGACGAGTCCACGAAGGACGTCTTCGCCGCCACCGAGGCCGTGGACACCATCCTCCTGAACAACGTCATCATCCCGATCTCCCGCAACATCAACGTCCCGGTCCTCGTAGTCCTGGGCGAGGACCACCACTTCTGCAGCTCCGGCATCCCCCTGATGGGCAGCGACTGCTCATCCCCCGCCGCCCTCAAAGCCGACGAGTCCCCGTTCTACCCGTCCGCCCCCACCCTCGACACCTACCTGCTCAGCGGCTACGGCCACTCCATCAACTACGCCCCGAACGCCCCCGACTACCAAGCCGTGGTGGCCACCTGGGCCCAGCGCCTCTAAGCATCGGGCCAAGCCCTACGCGCGTTCGCCGTCGATGAAGGGCTCCTTCCTGCACCTGAGGTGGAAGAAGGAGCCCTTCATCGAGCACCTGGCGCGCCGCGTTCGTGCGCCCGTCACGGACGGAACTTCCGACCAGGTGCTTTGGCTAAACTCGAAGGATGGACGAAGAGATCCACGAGCGGATCCGCGACTTCATCAAGGCCATCCCACGCGGACGTGTCGCCACCTACGGCGACATCGCTGATCTCGCGAAGGCCCCGTCACCGCGGCTGGTCGGCCGCATCCTCAACGAGGACGGCCACGACCTCCCGTGGCAACGAGTCCTCAAGGCCGACGGCACCTGCGCGCCGCACCTGCGGGACACCCAGCTCCAGCTGCTGCACGAGGAGGGCGTCCCCAACCTCGACGGCAAGGTGAACCTCCGCGAGTACCGCTGGGAAGACGCCCGCAAGGAAGAGCTCCCAGGCCTCTGGTAGCCCCTGTGGGGTGGTCCCGTGACGAGATCACCCCACACGACGTCAAGCCGACCGCAACAGCCCGGCCCGAGCCGAGAAGTACTTCCGCACCAAGGCCTCGACCACAAGCGGATGCGCCCCGATGGGCTCGGAAACCAGATCCGCCCCACATCCGGCCAACGCCCCGTGAAACACCCCGGGCGCCAGAAGCCAGGAAGCAACAGCCACTCGCCGCCCCAGCCCCCGAACGCCGGCGACGACATCAGCCACCCGAGGCGAAGCAGTGGCCACGTACCCGATGGCCGAAGCCCCCACCATCCGGGCAGCACGACGAACGTCCGCCAACGCCCGGGCATCGGAAGACCCGGCCGCGGCGAACACCACCACGTCCCCGCGCCGGACCCCGGCCTCCCGCATCCGATCCCGCAGAGCAGGCACCGCGTCCGCCCCGAGCGGCGAGGTCAGCACCACGTCGGACCGAGTCCCGATCTGCGCGGGAATGTCGACCCGGACGTGGTACCCGGCAGCCAGGAACACCGGCACGACGACACAGGGTCCGTCCACAACCGACCGGACATCGGGCTGGCGGACGTCGGCGTAGGCGACCTCGACCGGAACGTCCACAAAGGTCTGAACGGAAGAGGCGATCTCCGAGCAGACCACGGCCCCGCGCGGATCACGGGTGCCGTGAAACGCCAACACCAGCTTCATGCAGGCTCCATCGCAAGTCGATAGCCGCGCTTGACCACCGTGCACACCATCTGCGGCGATCCCAGCGCGGTCCGCAACCGGCCGATGGCCGTCTCGACCGCGTGCTCCTCCCCACCGGAAGGCAAGGCGGCCAACAGGTCCTGCCGGGAAACCACCCGTCCGCGAGCGGCGACCAACGTGCGCAGCACCGCCATCGGAGCCGGAGCCACCGGCCGCAGCTCACCGTCGATCACCACGGCCTGAGCCCGCATCTCCATGTCCCGGGAGGCGATCCGCAACCGGGTGGCGCGCGACGGCAGCTCAACGGTCAGCTCCCGCACCATCGACCCGATCCGCGACCGGACGGGCTGCACGACCGGAATCCCGGCGGCCACGAGCGGCCCCGCGGTGATCGCACCGACGCCGACCACGAGCACGTTGCGCCGCAACGCCTCCACCAGTTCCCCGTACCGGGGACCGGCGGTCCGCAGCACCGAGGACGCGGCCGGTGCGCTGGTGAACGTCAGCGCGTCCACCTGACCGGCCAGCACGGCGTCGATCAGCTGCTCCAACGGGCGGATGTCAGCGGGCGGCTCCCACCGGTAGACGGGAATCTCGACGACGTCGGCCCCGGCGGCCCGCAGGGTGTTCACGAAGTCCGGCAGCGGTTCACCGTGCAGCTGAACGGCCACGCGCTTGCCGGAAACGCCCATCCGCAGCAGGTACTGCAGCAGCTCGGCGTTCGACTCGGACGTCGGCGACCAGGTCTCGACCAGGCCGGCCGCCCGGACCGCGCCCTTCGCCTTCGGGCCGCGCGGCAGCACGACGGCCGACGACAGGGCGCGGTGCAGGCGGCTGGCCAGCCCCCACCCCTCGGCGGCCTCGAACCAGCCGCGGAAGCCGATCGCGGTGGTCGCCACGACGACGTCGACCGGTGCCGCGACCAGCTGCGACGTGGCCTGGTGCAGATCGGCGTCGTCGGGCAGCGGCACGATGCGGATCGCCGGGCCGTGGATGACCGACGCGCCCTTGCGTTCCAGCATGGCGATGAGCTCGTCGGCGCGACGGGCCGCGGTGACGCCGATGGTGAAGCCCGCCAGCGGCCCCGTCATGGCAGCTCCACGACGCCGTCACGCACGCGCACTTGATGCACCGCAACGGACACCGACGGTTCGTCCAGGCACTTGCCGGTCGCCAGCTCGAACGCCTGCTTGTAGACCGGTGACACCACGACGGGAACGCCACCGCGGTCGCCCACGATGCCGCGCGACAGCACGGCGGCGCCGCTGAACGGGTCGATGTTGTCCAACGCGTGCAGCGAACCGTCGGCGGTCAGGAACACCGCCACCTGCGTGCCGTCGGGCAGCAAAGCCGCGACACCCTGCTCCGGACGCAACCTCTCAAAGTCACAGACGACGGTCACCTGACGACCTCCGGAATCCCGAGCTGGACAGGAACGCGCTGACCACGCTCAGCGCGGAACGAGATCGTGGGGTCGGGAGTGCCGGGCGCGTTCACGAACGAGGTGAACCGCGCCAGCTTCTCCGGATCCTCCAGCACACCACGCCATTCGTCGGCGTAGTCGGAGACGTGCGCCGCCATCGCGGCCTCCAGCTCGTCGCAGATGCCGAGCTTGTCGTCGACCACGACCTCGCGCAGGTGGTCGAGCCCGCCGTCGAGCCCTTCGAGCCACGCCGAGGTGCGCTGCAACCGGTCCGCGGTGCGGATGTAGAACATCAGGAACCGGTCGATGACCTTGATCAGCGTCTCGGTGTCCACATCGGACACGAGCAGGTCTGCGTGGCGCGGGGTGAAGCCGCCGTTGCCACCCACGTAGAGGTTCCAGCCGTTCTCGGTCGCGATGACACCGAAGTCCTTGCCGCGCGCCTCCGCACACTCACGTGCGCACCCGGAGACGGCCGACTTGAGCTTGTGCGGCGAACGCAGGCCGCGGTAGCGCAGCTCCAGCTCGATCGCCAGGCCCACCGAGTCCTGGACGCCGTACCGGCACCAGGTCGTGCCGACGCAGGACTTGACCGTGCGCAACGCCTTTCCGTACGCGTGGCCGGACTCGAAGCCCGCGTCGACGAGCCGGCGCCAGATCTGCGGCAGCTGGTCCACGGTCGCGCCGAACAGGTCGATGCGCTGACCGCCGGTGATCTTGGTGTAGAGGCCGAAGTCGCGCGCCACCTCACCGATGACGATCAGCTTCTCCGGCGTGATCTCTCCGCCGGGGATGCGCGGCACGACCGAGTACGTGCCGTTGCGCTGCAGGTTCGCCAGGAACCTGTCGTTGGTGTCCTGCAACGAGACCTGCGCCTCGCCGAGGATGTGCCCGTTGTTGAGCGACGCGAGGATCGAGGCCACGGCGGGCTTGCAGATGTCGCAGCCACGACCGGAACCGTGCTTCTCGATCAGCGCGGTGAACGTCGTGATCCGGGTCGCCCGGACGATCTCGAACAGCTCCGCCCGCGAGTAGGTGAAGTGCTCGCACAACGCCTTGGACTGCTCGACACCGCAGTCGGTCAGCAGCTTCTTGAGCATCGGCACGCACGAGCCGCAGCCCGTGCCGGCCTTGGTGCACGCCTTGAGCTCGGCGACGTCGCACGCGACCCCGGACTGGATCGCGTCGGTGATCGTCTGCTTGGTGACCGCGTGACACGAGCAGACCTGGGCGTCGGCGGGCATCTCGACGTCGACGGACCCACCCGGCTGCAGCAGCGCCGCCGGAACTTCCTTGCCCACCAACGGCCGCAGCGACGGGTACGCCGAGGCGTCACCGACGAGCACGCCACCCAGGAGAGTCTTCGCGTCATCCGACACGACGAGCTTGCTGTAGGTGCCGGCGACCGCGTTGTTGACGACGACTTCCAGCGCACCCTCGGTGACGGCGTGCGCGTCACCGAACGACGCCACGTCCACCCCGAGCAGCTTCAGCTTGGTCGAGACGTCCGCACCGGGGAACACCTTGGTACCACCGGAGAGCTGGTCAGCGACGACCTCGGCCATCGCGTAACCGGGAGCGACCAACCCGTAGGCCACGCCCTCGACGGCAGCGCACTCGCCGATCGCGAACACGCGCGGATCGGCGGTCCGGCAGGCGGAGTCGACCAGGTAACCACCCCGCGGCCCGAGCTCCAGCCCCAGGTCGAGGTCGGTGCGCGGCCGGATGCCGGCGCTGAACACCACCACGTCCAGGTCGAGCTCCAGCCCGTTGGCCAGCTTGGCGATCAACCGCGAGCCGTCCCGTTCGATGGAGGACGCGGACGTGCCGGTGTGCACGGTCAGGTCGAGCTTCTCGACCAGCCGCTTGAGCAGCCCGGCACCACCCTCGTCGACCTGGATCGGCATCAGCCGCGGCGCCAGCTCCACGACGTGCGGCGACACGCCCATGCCGCGCAGCGCGTTGGCCGCCTCCAGGCCGAGCAGGCCACCGCCGAGCACCATGCCGGAGTGGCGTCCCGGCCGGTCGGCGGCCTGCACCGTCGCCCGGATCTCGTCCAGGTCGTCGATCGTCCGGTACACGTGGCAACCGGGCAGGTCTCGACCGGGAACCGGCGGCACGAACGGCACCGAGCCCGTGGCCAGCACGAGAGCGTCGTACTGGACTTCGACACCGGAAGCGCCGACGACAACACGGCGTTCCCGGTCGACCGACACGGCCTTCTCGCCGAGCCGGAGCTCACAGCCGGTCAACGGCGTCAGCTCCAGGTCGGCCGAGTTCCAGGTGTCCACATAGGACGACAACGCGACTCGGTCGTACGCGGGCCGGGACTCCTCACCGAACACGACGATCCGCCAGGACGAGTCACGGAGGATCTCGACGAGCCGGTGGCCGACCATGCCGTTGCCGATCACGACCAGCGTCTGAGTCATCGGGCATCTCCTCCTTCCGCCCAGCTATGCTCACCGGGCGGTGTGTCATCCCAAGTTCCGCAACATTTCGCGGGTGTTAAAGGAAACTCTCTTCGCAGGTCAGTGCGTTGTGCGTCACACGCCCGCGTAGGCGAGCGACGGCCGCGTGGCGAACACGTTGCGCCGCAGGTAGAACCACCACGTGGTGGCGAGGCAGAGCGCGTAGAAGACCAGGATCGCGGTCAGCGCGGGCGTCAGCGTCTTCGAGCCTTCGAGCGAGAACTTGAAGACGAGGTTCACCAGCACGCCACCCGCGGCACCGATCGCGCCCGCGATGCCGACCACCGCGGCGGCCTGGCGCTTGGCCGACTTGTCGTCGTCGACCTGGGTCTTGAAGATCGCCGGGATCATCCGGTACGTCGAGCCGTTGCCGACGCCCGCGAGGATGAACAGCAGGATGAACGAGGCGAAGAACAGCGGGAAGCTCTTCGCGTCCACGCTGACCATGACGCCGATCGTGCCGATGCCCAGGCCGACGAACGTGGCGAGCGTCACCTTCGCGCCACCGATCCGGTCCGCCAGCCACCCACCGGCCGGTCGGGCGATGGAGCCGATCAGCGCACCGAGGAACGCGAGCGACACCCAGGACTTGTAGTCGACGAAGCTGATCTTGATCAGCGACGGGAACGCGAACGAGTACCCGATGAACGAACCGAACGTGCCGATGTAGAGGAACGACATCACCCAGGTGTGCCGGTTGGACAGCGCCTTCTTGTAGGACTGACCGTCCGGCTTGGCCTGCGTGAGGCTGTCCATGAAGAACCACGCGAGCACCGTGGCCAGCACGATGAACGGCATCCAGATCAGCGCCGCGTAGGCGAGGTGGATCCCGGTGCCGATGCTGATGACGATCGGCACGATGAGCTGGGTGACCGCGACACCGAGGTTGCCACCGGCCGCGTTCAGGCCGAGCGCCAGGCCCTTCTTGCCCTCGGGGTAGAAGAACGAGATGTTCGCCATCGACGACGAGAAGTTGCCGCCACCGAGGCCCGTCAGGGCCGAAGTGAGCAGGAAGAACCCGTAGGACGTGCCCGGCGTCGTCACGGCGTACGCGAGCATCCCGGTCGGGATCAGCAGCAGGCTGGCGCTGATCGTGGTCCACAGCCGCCCGCCGAACTTCGGCACCGCGAACGTGTAGGGCACCCGCAGCAGCGAGCCGACCAGGTTCGGCACGATCAGCAGCCAGAACTGCTGGCCGACGCTGAACTTGAAGCCGACCGAGCCGAGGCTGACGACCACGATGCTCATCAGCACCCACACGCTGAACCCGAGGTTCTCCGCGAAGATGGACAACGCGAGGTTCTTGCGCGCGATCCGCTTGCCGGTGCTCTCCCAGAACTCGGGCTTCTCCGGCTCCCAGTGCTCGATCCAGCGGCTCATCTATGTCCTCCACAGGGGTTCGGCAACTGCCGGAAAAGCTAAGAACCTCGGATTACCGAGTTGTTCTGGTCGATGACGGCGGAGGCAACTCCGCCGCACATCACGCCGAGGCCGGTTGTGAGGCCCCGAGCCAGTCGAGCAGCCCGCACACCGCGTCCTTGCAGCCACCACAGCCCGTGGTCGCCCGTGTCGCTTCGGCCAGCTGCGGCAACGACTCCGCGCCTGCCCGCCACGCCGACACGATCTGTCCCTTGGAGACGGTGTTGCAGCGGCAGATCACCGCACTGGACGGCAGATCGGCCGGTGACGCGGCCTCGGCGGGCAGCGCACGGCCCAGCAGCAGCGCCAGCCGGTCCGTCGGGGCGGGGATGCCGCGGTCGTAGAGCTGGGTGATGGTGGCGGCGGCGTCCGGTGCGCCGAGCACGATCGCGCCCGCCACCCGGTCGTCGCGCAGCACGAGCTTCGCGTAGCGGCCGCGCGAAGGTTCCTGGAAGCACAGGACTTCCGCGTCCGGGCAGTCCACATCGGTGTGCACGTCACCCAGCGCCGCGAGATCCACGTCACGTGCCTTCAGCCGCGTCACGACGGAAGTCCCGCGGTACCGGGCCGCCGGGTTCACGCCGGTCAGCCGGTCGGCGAGCACCGCGGCCTGGTCCCACGCGGGCTGCACCAGGCCGGACACCGTGCCGGGGTGCTGCGCGCAGTCGCCGATCGCGTGGATGCGCGGATCGCTGGTGCGCAACGCGTCGTCCACGACGATGCCGCGGTCGACCTCCAGACCCGCCTGGACCGCCAACGACGTCTCGGCGCGCACACCGGCCGACACCACGACGAGCTCGGCGGGCACATGAGTGCCGTCGTCGAGGATCAGCCCGTCGCCGGGCAGGTACTTGGCGGCCAGCGCGTTCAGCTTGAACTCGATGCCGAGCTGACCGAGCGTGCGGGCGAGGACTCCGCCGGCGCCGGGGTCGAGCTGGCGTTCCATCAGGTGGCCGACCGGGTGCACGACGGTGACCAGGCACCCGCGCCCGGCCAGGCCCCGCGCGGCCTCGATGCCGAGCAGCCCGCCGCCCAGCACGGCGACCGGCGCACCCTTGTGCGCCTTGGCCTCGATCTCCGCGCAGTCGTCGAGCGTCCGGAACGCGACGACCCCCTCCGCCAGCCGCCCGTCCTCGACCAGCCCCTCAGCCGGCGGTACCCACGGCGTACTCCCAGTAGCCAGCACCAACGCGTCGTACGCGAAGGTAACGCGGGAGTCCCCCGTTTCCTCCTGGGGCACGCGGGGCCCCCGCGTGCACTCAGAACGAACGAAAGCTCCCCGCGTGCGCTCGACCGTCACTGTGCGTGACGCTCGATCGAGTTCGACGACCTCGTGGCCGAGGCACAGGTCGATGTTGTGCTCGGCCGCCCACTTCTCGTCGTGCAACTGCGTCGCCGAAGGCGTCATGGTGCCCGCGACCACGGTCGAGAGCAGCACGCGGTTGTACGCGGCGTGCGGCTCGGCACCGATGACGGTGATGGAGATGTCCTGGTCACGGCGGCGCAGCTCGTCCGCCAGCCGCGCACCCGCCATGCCGTAACCCACGATCACGACTCGCCTCATGCCCGCTCCAATCGAACCGCGCAGACCTTGAACTCGGGCATCCGGCTCGTGGGATCGAGCGCGGGGTTGGTGAGCAGGTTCGCCCGCCCCTCACCGGGGAAGTGGAACGGCAGGAACACCGCGTCGGCGCGCATGCTCGGCACGCACCGCACGACCGCCGTCACTCGGCCCCGCCTGGACACGACGTGCGCGGGCTCACCGGAAGCGAGGCCCGCGCGCGAAGCTGTGTCCGGGTGCACTTCCACGTACATCTCGGGAACGGCCTTCACCAGCTCGCCGATCCGCCGCGTCTGCGCACCCGACTGGTAGTGCTGCAGGACCCGCCCGGTGGTGGCCTGCAACGGGAACTCCTCGTCCGGCGGCTCCGCCGGACCCTTGTGGTCGACCGGGACGAACCGCGCGAGCCCGTCGGCGTGCGCGAACCGGTCGAGGAAAAGCCTTGGCGTGCCTGGATGTTCAACGGACGGCACCGGCCAGTGCAGCTGCTCGGACTCCAGCCGCTCGTAGGTGATGCCGGAGTAGTCGGACAGACCGCCCTCGGAAGCACGCCGCAGCTCGTCGAACACCACGCGCGGCTCGGTCGGGAACCCGGTGACACCGAGGCGGGAAGCCAGACCGTTGATCAGCTCCAGGTCGCTGCGGACACCGGGTGGCGGGTCGAGTGCCTTGCGGCGCCTGATGATCCGGCCTTCGAGGTTGGTCATCGTGCCGTCCTCCTCGGCCCACTGCGTCACCGGGAACACGACGTCGGCCATCTCGGCGGTCTCGGACATCACGAAGTCCGCGACCACCAGCAGGTCCAGCGCGCGCAGGCGATCGGCCACCCCGGACGCGCGCGGCGCCGACACCACCGGGTTGCTGCCGAACACCAGCATCGCCTTGAGGTCGTCGGCGTTCAGCAGCTCGTACGCGCTGCGACCGACGCCGGGCAGCCAGTCGACGCCCCAGACCTCCATGATGTGCTGGCGCGCCGCGGGATCGTCGAGCTTGCGGTAACCGGGCAGCTGGTCGGCCTTCTGCCCGTGCTCGCGGCCGCCCTGGCCGTTGCCCTGCCCGGTCAGGCAGCCGTAACCGGACCCGACGCGACCCGGCAGGCCCAGCGCGAGCGCCAGGTTGATCCAGGCGGAGACGTTGTCGGTGCCGGACGCGTGCTGTTCGGTGCCACGACCGGTCAGGATGTACGACTTTCCGGCGAGCATGTGCACGGCAGCGCGCTGATCAGCGGCGGAGACACCCGTGACGCGTTCGGTGTGCTCCGGCCACCACTGCGCCGCGACCCGCCACGCGTCGTCGAAACCGGTGGTGCGCTCGGAGATGTACTCCTTGTCGATCACGCCCTCGATGACCGCGGTGTGCAGCAGTCCCAGCGCCAGCGCGAGGTCCGTGCCCGGTGCCGGCTGCAGGTGCAACGTCGCGCGCTCGGCGGTCGGCGTGCGCCGCGGGTCGATGACGATCAGCCGCGCGCCCTCCAGGTGCCGGAGGAACGGCGGCATCGTCTCGGCCGGGTTGGATCCGGCCAGCAGGATCGTGTCGGCGGTCTTGAGGTCGCTGAGCGGGAACGGCATGCCGCGGTCGAGCCCGAACGCCTTGTTGCCCGCGGCGGCGGCCGAGGACATGCAGAACCGGCCGTTGTAGTCGATCTGCGAGGTCTTCAGGGCGACCCGCGCGAACTTGCCGAGCAGGTACGCCTTCTCGTTGGTGAGCCCGCCGCCGCCGAACACGGCGACCTCGTCGGGCTCGAACTCCTTGATCCGGGTAGCGACGAAGTCCAGCGCCTCGTCCCACGAGACGGGCGAGCCGTGCAGCAGGGGCGTGGTGAGGCGGCCTGGATGGCGCAGCAGTTCTCCGGCCGTCCAGCCCTTCTGGCACAGCCCACCGGGACCAGGAGTCACCTGGCCGTCGATGACGCTCATGGAGCACTGCAGCGCGCAGTAGGGGCAATGGGTCACGTCGCTGACGCTAAGAAGCGCGCGTTAACCCAATGCTCCGCAATGTTTCGTACGTGGAAAGTTGTCAGCTCAGAGCAGTGCGGTGACCTGGTGAGCAGCTCGTTCCAAGCCCGCAAACGACTCCTGTGTTGACAACGGGTGCAGCGCGTGCACGGCCAGCCGGAACAGCGTCGCGCGCACGAGCACCTGCGGCCACTCCGAGAGGTGGCTCCAGCGCTTGAACAGGCCGGGATCCGCGCCGCCCCACGCGACGGCGTCCACCGCGACCACGGCGGCGGCCCACTCGGCGGGACGCCAGTACGCGGTGAAGTCGATGACCGCGGGCGGGGCGTCGCCGGCGAACAGCACGTTGCCGAACAGGTCGCCGTGCACGACCTGGGACCTGAGGGTGAGCGGCTTCAGCGTCTCCTTGAGCAGCTCGAACAGCCGACCGCCGAGGTCGGCGTCGAGCGGCACGTCCTCCTCGCCCCACGTCTTGCGGTCGGCGACGGCGAACACGTCCGTGCGCGCCTCCAGGAAGCGCGGCTTGGGCAGCTCGGCCGTGGCCTGGTGCAGGCGCTGGGCGACGGCGATGACCTCGTCGTGACGTGCCTCGGCACGTCCGGCGAGGAACTTGGTGGCCGACCAGCCGCCGACGACGTACCGGCCGTCAGTCGATCTGAGCGGGCGGCCGATGCGCAGGTTCGGCACGTCCAGGCCGTCGAGGGTCTTGGCGATCCAGGTGGCCTCTGCGGGCTTGGGCGCCGGTCTGATCGTGGCGTCACCGCAACGCCAGGCGGGGCCGCCGTCGATGAGCTCCGGCTCGGCGTCACGTGCCCCGAACGCCGCACGCACGTGCGCTGGGGGCGGTTCGGGGGTCCTGGTCACGGCTCGGCACGCTACCTGCTCTGACCACCCGGTTGGCGGAACGCGACACGCCGTGATTCATCCCACCACCCGGATGGCTCAGCGGGTCGGGCGTCTGCAAGTACCACCAACAGTCCAGTCGGCAGTACTTGCAGACGCCGTTCAGCCCATCAGTACGTGGGGAGCGACGGGTCGACTTCGCGCGCCCACGCCAGCACGCCACCGCCGACGTGCACGGCGTCCTTGAAGCCCGCCTTGTGCAGCGCCGCGAGCGCCTCCGCCGACCGGGCGCCGGACTTGCAGTGCAGCACCAGCGGCTTGTCCTGCGGCAGCTCGGAGAACGCCTCGCCGGACAGGATCCGGTCCTTCGGGATCAGCACCGAGCCGGGGATCTTCACGATCTCGTACTCGTGCGGCTCGCGGACGTCCACCAGCAGGAAGTCCTCACCGGACTCCTGCTTGTGCTTGAGCTCCAGCGGCGTGATCGTGTTGCCCGCGGCCGCCTGCTGCGCGTCCGTGGACACGACACCGCAGAACGCCTCGTAGTCGATCAGCTCGGTGATCTTCGGCGACTCCGGGTCCTTGCGGATCTTGATCGTCCGGTACGACATCTCCAGCGCGTCGTAGACCATCAGACGGCCCAGCAGCGGGTCGCCGATGCCCGTGAGCAGCTTGATCGCCTCGGTGACCATGATCGACCCGATGGACGCGCACAGCACGCCCAGCACGCCGCCCTCGGCGCACGAGGGGACCATGCCGGGAGGCGGCGGCTCCGGGTAGAGGTCGCGGTAGTTCAGGCCCTGGCCGTTCGGGGCGTCCTCCCAGAAGACGCTCACCTGGCCCTCGAACCGGAAGATCGAACCCCAGACGTACGGCTTGCCCAGCAGCACCGCGGCGTCGTTCACCAGGTACCGCGTGGCGAAGTTGTCGGTGCCGTCGAGGATCAGGTCGTAGTCGCGGAAGATCTCCAGCGCGTTCTCGGAGTTGAGGTGCGTCTGGTGCAGCACGACCTTGACGAACGGGTTGATCTCGGCGACGGAGTCGCGGGCGGACTCGGCCTTCGGACGGCCGACGTCGGACTGGCCGTGGATGACCTGACGCTGCAGGTTCGACTCGTCCACGACGTCGAAGTCGACGACGCCGAGCGTGCCGACCCCGGCCGCGGCCAGGTACAGCAGTGCCGGGCTGCCCAGGCCACCCGCGCCGACGACGAGCACCTTCGCGTTCTTCAGCCGCTTCTGCCCGTCCACCCCGACGTCCGGGATGATCAGGTGCCGGCTGTACCGCGCGACTTCTTCCTTGGTCAGCTCCGCGGCTGGCTCAACGAGCGGCGGAAGCGCCATTTGCTCCTCCTCGACGGACTGCATGTCTCTGTCTCCGAGACAACGCCTACCCTGCCTGGACTCTTCCTCGTTGGAAAGCTGTCTCAGCCACCGGGAAACGGGTTCGGCGTGCAGACCTTGCCGTCGGCGGGCACGACGTCCTGGCCCGCGTTGAGCTGCGACACGAAGTTGTTCGCGACACCGAACGTCTGCTGCATCATCACGGGCGCCGGCGCACCGTTCTCCGGGCACGGCGCGTGGCCGTTGCCGAGCGCGTGACCGACCTCGTGGTTGATCACGTACGTCCGATATCCGGCCAGGTCAGGGCCGTAGACCATGGCGCCGCGCACCCAGCGGGCGACGTTGATGACCACGCGCTTGCTGGCCGGGTTCCAGCAGGAGGTCTCGAACGGGATCTCCTTGCCGCAGAGCGTGTGCGTCGTCTTCGTGCTGGTCAGGCTGACGATGAAGTCCGGGTTCTGGTTCGCCTCGACGCGCTGCAGCGCGACCTGCTTCGTGCCGATCCAGCTGCGCGGGTCCGACAGGAAGCCCTCGACGGTCCGCGCGAACGCGACGTCGTCGTTGCTGTAGTCGGCGGGTTTCACGCCGTCCTCGATGGCGATCGCGTACTTGCGGAACTTCTGCGCGTTCGCCTCACCGACCCGAGGGCCGCTGCCGGGGATCGTTCGCCACGTGCCGACGCCGTCCTCGGAGAACGACGGTCCGGCGGGCAGCTCGGCCGTGGGCACGTCCAGCTTGGGCTTCTCGGCCTTCACCTCGGTCGCCGGCGCCTCGGGAGTGGTCGTGACCACGTCGGTGGAGCCCGCGCTGCCACCGAGCGCGGGTGACTTCGGCTGCACGGTGTCCAGCACGACGAGCGCGGTCAGCACGAGCAGGACCGGGATCGCGTAGATGCGCCAGCCGTAGTTGGCGACGAGCGACTTCACCCCGCGGCGCCTGCGCGGCCGCCGGTGCTGCGCCGTGCCCTCCGGCTCCCAGGCGGCGGCGAGCGGTTCCGCGCTGGTCCGGCGCTCGCCGCGGCGATAGCGGTCGGAGGGCGGCGCGGTACTTCCTCGCTCGGGGGCGCGATTCACGTTGCCCAGGGTCCCACATCCCCCGTATGGCCGTCGTTCATCACCATGTGTGTCGATCAACCGCCTCCCACATGCCCAGCACGGCCCTGGCCACGGTCGCGGGCCGCTCCATCTGGGCCACGTGACCGGTCCGCGGGAGCACCAGGAGTCGCCCCTTGGGCAGCAGCCGCGCCGTCCGCGGTCCCTTCCGGACGCTCACGAGCCGGTCGTTCTCACCCCACACGACCAGCGTCGGCGCTTTGACCAGCGGAAGCAGGCGCCACAGCGACTTCGGGCCGGGCGTCAGCCAGCTCTGCATCAACCCGAACGTGCTGCGGTTGAGCGCCTGTCCCGCCCACTTCTGCCGGGCGCGCTCCTCGTTCTCCGCGATCGACTCCTCGATGCGGTGGTCCGGCACCAGGCCGGGGTCGGCGAAGCACAGCTCCAGCATCTGCCGGGTGCGGTCGTGCGCGGTCAGCTTGGCGAGCTCGCGGCGCACCTTGGCACCGACGACCGGCAGGAACGCGAGCGCCATCCGCGGGTCCGACATGCGGTCCAGCCGCGGTCGCAGGTCGGGGACCGCCGGTGACACGAGCGTGAGCGTCCGGACCAGATCAGGCCTGGTCGCGGCGGTGATGACGGAGATCGCGCCGCCCATCGAGTTGCCGAAGAGGTGCACCGGCTCCTTCAGCGTCTCCAGGTACTTGATCACCGTGCGCGCGTGCGTGGCGAGGCTGAAGTCGTAACCGGGAATCGGCTCCGAGCGTCCGAACCCGGGCAGGTCCAGCGAGTACCCGCGGACGTGGTCGCGCAGCTGGGCGGCGAGGTCGGTCCAGTTGGTCGCGGACCCGCCCAGCCCGTGCACGTAGACGGCGGGCGGCCCGTCACCGGGGGTGACCCGCACGTGCACCTCGTGGTCGTCGACCCGGTGGAACTCACCTGGCCACGGCGTCTGCGTCGTGTCCAGCGGCGGCAGTGCGACCGCGGACATCGGGGCGGGGATCAGCGCGCTCACCAGACCAGGATGCGGGAAAGAACGCGCAGATGGTTCTTGGATGTGGGCTACTAGCGAGTAAGGTTGCGCTCACGCCTCGGTCAGGCAACCCCTCTCCGACGGCTGGAGAACTCGTGCTGGAGGCACCATGACGGAGACGGCGCAGAGCGCACCCGCAGGAAGGGGCGTTCGACTGCCGCGCACCGCCCGCCGCGCGCAACTGCTGGCAGCGGCGCAGGACGTGTTCGTCGCCAACGGCTACCACGCCGCGGCGATGGATGAGATCGCCGAGCGCGCCGGCGTGTCGAAGCCGGTGCTCTACCAGCACTTCCCCGGCAAGCTCGAGCTGTACATGGCCCTGCTCGAGTCCCACGTGGACGACATGGTCAGCCGGGTCCGCGCCGCCATCGCCTCCTCCACGGACAACAAGCTGCGCGTGCGTGCCGCCGTGGCCGCCTTCTACGACTTCGTGGACGGCGAGGGCCAGGCGTTCCGCATGGTGTTCGAGTCCGACCTGCGCTCGGAGCCCGCCGTGCAGGAAGCCGTCGAGCGCGCGACCACCGACTCCGTGGACGCGATCACCGAGACCATCACCGCCGACGCCGGCCTGGACCCCGAGCGCGCCCGTCTGCTGGCCGTGGGGCTCGTCGGGTTGTCGCAGGTCACGGCCCGTTCCTGGCTGGCGGACAACCGCCGCGTGCCCAAGGAGGACGCGGTCGCGCTGATCTCCAACCTGGCGTGGCGCGGCATCGGTGGCGGTTTCCCGCTCCAGCACTGACCTCTCGTCATTGGGTAACGAACGACCACCCGCACCCGAATCGAGTGGATGACGCCGATTCGACGGGGTGATCCGTGGAACCGCTCCTACGCCTGCTCGACCGCCTGCTCCGCGCCCGCTCGATCGATGAACTGATCATGCTCGTCGACACCACCCCCGAGGCGCTGTCATCCGAGTTCTTCGACGTCATGGGCAGAGTCATGAGCGAGGCGACGGTGCGGGGCGACGTCAACCTCGCCGCCGGGATCGAGCGGCTCGCGCACGTCCTCAACGCGATGCGCGGTGAGGTCCCGGCGGGAGACGCTCGGGTGTTCGCGGTGCTGTCCGAGGTGGGGCCGGTCTTCGTCGACCTCGTGGAGGACGCGAACTGGCCCGGCTGGGCTCGGATCCTCGCCGCGAACCCCTTCCTGTTCTCCGCCGAGTTCATCGACCACCTCTTCGGCCTGCGCGACCTCGTGCGCGCCGACGACCTGTGGCTGTTCGACGCGTTCGCTCAGCTGCTCGTCGAGTGCCACGACGAAGGCCCACAGGCCGCGTTGCCGCGGTGGGCCTCCACCGCGACGGCGGGTGAGGCGGCGTTCCTGCCCTCCGAGCTGCAGCTCGCCGGCCTGGAGTACGTCGCAGAGGCGCTGGCTCCACGCCGGGACCTGGCCACCGCTGAGGCGTTCGGCAACCTCGGCAAGATGCTCTACGCCCGGCAGCTCGGCGACCGGGTCGAGAACCTCGCGCGCGCCGACCAGGCCCTGCGCGCCGCGATCGCGCTGGCCGAGGCCGGTGGTGCCGTGCTGCTGCGGGCCGGCTGCCAGCAGGCGCTGGTGAACGTGGTGCTCGCCACGAACGAGACGGACCAGGACACCGTGCGGGCGGCGTTCGACATCGCCACCGAGGCCACTCAGGGCTGGGACCACGAAAGCGATCCGGAGCTGTGGGGCCTGCTGATGACCAGCCGGGCGAACTGCCTGCGCCAGATGCACCGGACCGACGAGGCGATCGAGTCCTACCACCAGGCGTTGTCCGTTTTCACCAGGGAGAGCGACCCGAAGCGGTGGGGGATCGCCGTGTTCGGACTGGGATCGGCCTACCTCACCCGCGCCAAGAAGCCCAGCGACCTGGAGGACCTCGACCAAGCGATCGTCTTCCTCGAGCAGGCCGCGGAGGTCCGCACCCGTGACGTGCACGAGGGGCGCTGGGCGATGACGCAGGACGCCCTCGCTTGGGCCTACTACACGCGGCGCGGCGAGGAGTCCGACGACCTGGAGCGGGCGGCCGGACACTTCCGCAACGCGCTGGACTTCCACCGGCCCGGCTCGCCGCATCGGGCGCAGTCGCTGAGCGGGCTCGGCCAGGTGCTGCACAGGCTCGGCCGCGGCCGAGCCGACCTGATCAACGCGAAGCAGATCCTCGAGGAAGCGCTGGAGGATCCGGGCCCGCCCTTCCCGGCGGACGCCCATCGCGTGCTCGCGCGCATCTACCACGACCTGGACGGCTCCGACCCCGCCGCGGTCGAGCACCAGCAACTCGTGCTCGACCTGACCCGTGCGGACACGAACACGAGCCAACACGTCATCGACGTCATCCAGCTCTGCGACTACCTCACCGACGTGCACCAGGTCGACGGGGACGTCCGTGCGATCACGTTGCTGAACGAGCTGCTCCCCACTCTGTCCGGTGTGGACAGAGCATTCACTCTGCACAGCCTCGGCACGATGCACACGAACAACCGGGTCGGCGACCGGGCCGAGAGCGCCAGGCTGGCGATGGCCTCGTACCGGGAGGCGCTGACCGAGATCACCGAGGAGACCGCACCGCAGCTGTGGGCACAGCTGCACTGCCGGATCGCCGGCCTGCTGATCCCAGGCGTGCGCCGCCGCGACCAGGACGACGAGGCCGAACGACAGCGACGCGCGGAGGTGTTCCGGCTGCTGGACATCGCGCTCGACAGCGCCACCCGCCACCGGAACGACTCCCTGGTGAACACGATCAGACTGACGCTGGTCGAGGCGCGTTCCACCATCGACCGCGAGCCGGGGATCGAGGACCTGGAAGCGATCAGGGAGCACTACCGCAGGGAAGGCGACGTCCTCGAGTTCGCCAGGACGCAGAGCCGGCTCGCCAAGGCATACGGATCCGATGATCGCCGGACGATCTGGGCGGCGGACACCGCGCGGAGGCTGCTGCCGATCGCGAGCGACCCCGGCGAGTTCGGACTGGCCAGTGAACGGCTCGGCGCGGCCTACGTGCGGCAGGGAGAGCAGGAACGGGCCGGCCACGCCTACCGCGACGCGGTGCGGGCGCGTGGCCTCGCCCTGCGGCTGGCCCGGCTACCCAGTGACGAGCAGCAGGTGCGAGCGTCGTTCCGCGGCAACATGGCGGAGCAGGCGTGCCTCGCGTTCGCCCGTGCCGCCGAGCAGAACACCGATCCGGCGAAACGGCGCACGCTCGCCGTGCTCGCGGTCGAAAGCCTGGACGAAGGCCGGATGCGGGGCTTCCCCGAGTTCGCGACCACCCACCTGGACGAAGTCACCCGCGTCGACCCCGAACTGGCGCGGGCCTACCGGGAGGCACTGGCGCGGCTCAGGGCCTGCACCCGCGCCGACCGGGCGGTCATGACAGGCAGCCTGACCGGGCCGAAGCTGCTCGTCAACGACAGCGGCGACTGGCTTGCGACCAGGGACGAAGCGCGGGTCGCGGCGGCGGAGCTCGACCGTGTGCTGCTCGCGATCCGCGAGCGCACCGGCCTCGACCTGGCCATGCCACCGTTGTCGGTACCGGAGATCGCCGCATTGCTCGCACCGGACGAGGCCTTCGCCTACCTGCTGTCCGACGACGCCGGGGACGGCACGCAAGGGCACCTGCTCCTGCTGGTCCGGGCCGACGGCGAGGTGGTGTTCCGGTGGGCGACCCCGAAGGTCAACGAGTTCTACGAGGTGGCCACGTGGCTGCCGAACCAGAGCGCCTTCTCGTCGGGAAGCGCCACCAAGCTGCTCTCCGACGCTCTCGGCGCGGCGTTCCCGGTCGCCGCCGAACTGCTCACCGGGCCGCTCGCGGAAGAGCTGCGGCGGGCGGGAGCGACGCGGGTGCACCTGGTGCCGTGCGGCATTCTCGGCAACTTCCCGTTCCACGCGGCTCCGGCACCGGACCGTCCGCTCGGCGAGGAGTTCGCGGTGTCGTACCTGCCGTCGGCCGCAGTGCTGAAGTCGTTGCGGCAACGGGCGTCCACGACAGGACCGAGCCGGCTGGTGACCGTCGCCAACCCACTGCCCAACCCGAAACCGCTGCCGTACGCCCTCCTCCAGCAGGAGGTCGTCACGGCCGCTGCCCGTACGTGCGGCATCCCGTCGGTCGAACTCGCCGAGCACGCCGCCACCCTGCAGGCCGTGCGCGATGCGATGCCGGCCGCGACGCACCTGGACTTCGCCTGCCACGGGCGGCTGGACCAGGGGTGGATGCTCGACTCCGGGCTCACGCTCGCCGACGGTCAGCTGGTCCTGCGGGACGTGCTGGACAGCGACCTGCTCGCCGGGGTGCGGCTGGTGACGCTCACGTCGTGTCAGAGCGGCGCGGCGCCCGGCAACCCCTTCCAAGACGAGCCGATGTCGTTCGCGACCGGCTTCCTCGTGGCGGGCGCCGGCGCCGTGCTGGGCACGCTGTGGCTGGTGGACGACCTGGCGACAGCGTTGCTGTCCGGGCGCTTCTACCACCACCACCTGGTGGACGACCTGCCGTTGCCGGTAGCGCTGGGCCGGGCCCAGCGGTGGTTGCGCGAGCTGACGGCCGCGGACCTCGCCGCCGAGCTGGGCGAGCCGAGCTCGGACCCGGTGCACGCGTTGATCCGCCCGTTCGAGCACCCGTTGTACTGGGCTTCGTTCGTGCTCAGCTGCGAGTAGAGGAGGACCGCTTGACGACCAGGCTCGCGGACGTGAGCACACCAGCCGATGAGGCGGGGGTGTCGCTCGGCGGCGACCCGGCGCGGGGACTCCTCGACGGTGTCACGCCGACCGGTGGCGAGACCGAGCCGGCCGCGCTCGTACCCGGCGACCTGCCGCTGGAACGCGCGTTCCGGCTGCTGCTCGCCCATCCGGACATCCGCTGGCTGGTCACACCGGACGGCGGGCTGGTCAGCAGGGCCCAACTGGTGCCGGCCGCGCTGGAACGCCTCGCGCAGGGCTCGCGGGCCGCGCTGCACGGCGATCCCGTCGCGCCGGGCAGCGGACTGAGGTACCGGTGCCCCGCCGATCCGGACGAGCACGTGTTCACGTCCGCCGACATCGAGGTGTGGACCACCGATCTGCGTGCGAAATGCCCGCGGGACGGCCGCGTCCTGACCGCGTTCCTGCCAGTGTCCGAAGAGGAGTGACGTGTTCGGCGCCTTCGTCAACCGCATCGGCAGCCTGCTGGACCGCAGGTTCCTGGTCGGCAGCTGGCTGCCCGCGCTGTGCGGTCTGCTGGTGGCCACAACGGCGTACGCGGTCGCGCACGGCTGGCGGCGCACCGCGGCGGAGTGGACCGGACTGGGCGCTCCAGCGCAGATCTGGCTGGGTGTGGCGGCGCTCGCAGTGGTGACGCTCGGCGGGTTCCTGCTGCACGTGACGCCGGTGATCCGGTTGTTCGAGGGCTATCCGCTGCCGGGGTGGCTGCGACGGTGGGGCCGTGCACGTCAGGAGAAGCGCCGCGCGAAAGCCGGCGAGGTCACGTCGTTGCGCCGGTATCCGCGCAACCGGGAGCTGATCCGGCCGACGCTGCTGGGCAACGTGCTGACCGCGGCCGAGGAACACCCCTACCTGCGCTACCGCATCGACGCGGTGGTGTGGTGGCCGCGGATGGCGCCGGTGCTGCCGCAGGTCATGCGCGACCAGCTGGACGAGGCGCTGCTGCCGCTGCTGTCGCTGCTGAACTTCGCGCTGGCGTTCGGGATCGGCGGCCTCGCCGGTGGGATCGCGCTGGCGGTGAGCACGAAGTGGACGTACACGGCCATCTGCCTGGCCGGCACGGTTTTCGCCGTTCTCGTCGCCTACTACTGTGCGCTGCCTCAGGCCCGCAGCTACGCGGACACGCTGCGCGCGGCGTTCGACCTCTATCGGCACGAGGTGCTGAAGACGATGCACGTGCCGTTGCCCGACGACCTCGTCGCCGAACGGAAACGCTGGGAGGAGCTCACCCAGTGGATCTTCCGGGGTGAGCCCCTCCAGCTCGAGTACGACCACCCGTCGGACGAAGACGACGAGGAGTCCTGACCGCTCACATCAAGGCGGCTATTCGCCTCGCCACGTCTTCCGAGCGTTCCAGCGGCAGCATGTGCCCCGCCTTCGGGTAGATCACGAACTCCGCCGACGGCAGCGCGTCCGCCAGCACCCGTGAGTGCCGCATCGGCGTGAGCACGTCCCACGACCCGGCCATGACCACGGTGGGGATGTCCGAGAGCACCGCGAGCGCCTCCCGGCGCTGGTGCAACGTCAGCTCCTCCCGCAACCCGACGAACGCGGCGCCGGTGGTGTTGCCCGCCATCGCCGCGGCCGCCCGCACGTCGCTCCACTTCGGACGAAGGCCGAACGTGACGCGCAGACCAGGCGTGATCAAGCGGCCGAACCCGACCTTCGGCCGCTTGACCAGCCATCGCCCGGCGAGCCGCTCCACACCGCTCAGCCCGGGCAGGTCCCCGCACGACGTGGCCACGAGGGCCACCCCCGTGACGCGCGAGAACAACTCGGGGCGCTGCTCGGCCAGCGCCATGATCGTCATGCCGCCCAGCGAGTGGCCGGCCAGCACGACCCGCCCGGTCGGGGCGCACTCCTCCAGCACGGCCGCCAGGTCGTCGGCCAGCTCGGAGATCGTGCCCACACCGGTCGACCTGCCGTGGCCGCGCACGTCGTAGCGGACGACCCGTCCCGGTAACGCCGCAGCCACGCGGTCCCACGTGGTGAGGTCCATCGTCCAGCCGTGCAGCAGAACGGCGGTCACGTCGGAGGAGGACGAGGACCCCGACGTGACGACGTTCAGCCGATCAAGAACGAGCGACGCCACGAGCGCATCCCCGGCTTTCCGATCAGGCCGGCCTCGTCCAGGAACGACATGATCCGTTCCCCCGACCAGCGGATGGTCTCCTGGAACCGCGGGTTGGCCAGCGCCTGACGGCGGGCCTCGCGCACGTCCAGCCCGACGGCGGCGTACACGGCCGGGTTGATCAGCGTACGGGTGATCATCATCGACACGTACCCGATGAGCCACTTCTGGTAGGGCAGCTCGTAGCCCTTCAAATCAGCCATCCCGCGCACCAGCTCCTCGCGCGCGAACCGCACGTGCCGCGCCTCCTCCAGCACGTGGATGCGGTTCACCATTCGCACGATCGGCTGAATCGACGAGTCGTTCATCACCTCGCGCTGCAACCGGTCGAGGATCTCCTCGGCGACGAGGATCGAGCCGTACATCGCGGGGCCGTAGCCGATGGTGGGCAGCAGCTTGCCCAGCCGGTGGGTCGAGCGAACGGGCCCGTAGGGCGGGCAGCCGATGCGTTCCACCAGGCGCGCGAACATCGTCGAGTGCCGGCACTCGTCGGCCACCTCGGTGAGCGCGTACTGGGCGTGCCGGGACGTCGGGTCGGTGTTGTAGACGACCTTCACCAGCATCTGCATCAGCAGCAGCTCGAACCACAGGCCGACGGACGCGATCGAGGCCAGCTCGTGCTTGGACAGCTCGATGCGCTGCTCGGGCGTCAGCGAGTCGTACAAGGGCGTGCCGTAGAGCGAAATGCGCTGTTCAGGGATGTAGAAGAGACCGTCGGCCAGAGGTGCGGACCAGTCGATGTCCACCTCGGGGTCGTAGAACTTCTCCGCGGACGACTTCAGCAGCCTCTCCGCGGTCTTCTCCCGATCGGCGACCCTCATCGGTTGCCCTCCCCGGTAAGTGTTACTTGAGGTAACGGTTACTTCTGGTAGCGTGCGTCACATGGGACGCACTGTCAAGGGCCCGGACGCGCGCCGCGAACGCTGGAAGGGGCACCGCGAGCAGCGCAGGGCGGAGTTCGTGGAGGCCACGATCGCCGCCGTGGCCAAGAAGGGCCCGGACGTCGGCATGGAGGACGTCGCCGCGGAAGCGGGCGTCAGCAAGCCGGTGCTCTACCGGCACTTCACCGACAAGTCCGACCTGTACCTGGCAGTGGGCCAGAAGGCCACCGAGATGCTGATGGACCGGATGGGTCCCGCGCTCGCCGCCGACGGCCCCATCCGCGCCCGCATCGAACGGATCGTCGACGCCTACCTGTCGGTGATCGAGGAGAACCCGAACCTCTACCGGTTCGTGGTGAAGGGGTCCTTTGTGGACCATCCGGTCGAGAAGGACGTCGTCGCCGAGGACAAGAACCTCATCGCGACCACGCTGGCCCGCATCCTCGGCGACTACCTGCGGGCGTTCGACATGGACTCCGGCGGCGCCGAACCGTGGGCGCACGCGCTCGTCGGCATGGTGCAGAACGCGGGCGACTGGTGGCTCGACCGCCAGACCATGTCCCGCGCGAACCTCAGCGACTACCTCGCCACGATCATCTGGCACGCCGTCGACGGGCTGCTGCGCTCGGCGGGCGTCCAGGCGGACCCGGCGAAGCCACTCACCCCACTCCGATTGGTGGACTGATGAGCGACGAAGACGGTTACTCCGGCGAGGCCACCCTGACGTTCGGGGAGACCGAAGTCCCGGTGGAGGTCGAGCTGCGCGGCTACTTCCAGCCGATCGACGGCCGTTACCACTGGTACGGGCGCGTGAAGCAGAACGACGAGGTCACGAGCCGGGTCGAAGGGGGTGCGCGGACCGCGCTGCTGCGCACCCCCACCGGGCAGGCCGAGGGCACGCTGACCGACCCCGACCCGTGGGGCCGCTACCGGGTCGGCGGCACCTCAACCCCGCCCTACAAGATCCAGGAACCCGCCTAGCAAACGATGAACGGCGCTTTCGCCCACCTGAGGTGGACAAAGCGCCGTTCATCAAGTGCTTCAGGCGCCGAACCCGACCTTGCGCGAGTCCTGCGGGCCGATCTCCACGTACGCGACGCGGCCAGCGGGCACGACGAACCGCGCACCCTTGGCGTCCACCAGCGACAGCACGGCAGACTTGCCGGACACCGCGTCGGCGACCTGCGCCTCGACCTCAGCCGGGCTGAGGTCACTGGTCACAGTGAGTTCCCGCGGGCTGTCCGCGACGCCGATCCTGATCTCCACGCTGACCTCCGTGCATAAAGAGAGAAATCCAGGCCCGAGCCTACCTAGCCCAGACCCAGCTGCGTCATGCGCCGCGCGTGCGACTGCTGCAGCCGCCGGAACAGCTGGCCGATGCCGGCGAGGTCGCCGGAGCCCCGCACGATCAGCTCCGAAAGCCCGTCCCGCTCCGCCACCACGTACTGGGCCTGCGTCAACGCCTCGCCGAGCAGCCGGCGGCCCCACAGCGCGAGCCGGTCGCGCACGCGCGGATCCGACTCGACGGCGGCCAGGACTTCGCGCTCAGCGAACGCCGAGTGGCCCGTGTCGGCGAGCACGGCGAGCACCAGCTCGCGCGTCGGCTCGTCCAGCCACTCGGCCACCTCGCGGTAGAAGTCGGCGGCCAGGCCGTCGCCCACGTACGCCTTCACCAGCGACTCGAGCCACGACTTGGGGCTCGTCGACTCGTGGAACGCGTCGAAGCCCTTCACGAACGGCGCCATCGCGTCCTCGACGGCGATGCCCTCGGCCGCGAGGTGCTTCTGCAACAGCGTGAAGTGACCGATCTCCGCGGCGGCCATCTGCGCCAACGCCGCGCGTCCGGCCAATGTCGGCGCCGAGCGCGAGTCCTCCGTCATCCGGTCGAAGGCCGAGAGCTCGCCATACGCGAGCGCTCCGAGAAGATCGACAACACCCTCCGCAACACCCATGGGAACGAACTCTAGTGGTCAATCGGGTCTGTCCAGGTAGAATGGCCACGGACGCCCGGCGTGACGAGTGTGACGAACCGCCGAGTCCCATGAATTTTGGGCAGGCGCACGAATGGTGCGCGTACACCTTTCCCGCAGCTGACTTCAAGCGCGGTCGAGAGGCCCGGCCAGGGCTCGTACGCGCTTGGTACGAGAGAGGCTGATCATCCTGACCGCTGAAGTAGAAGCACATCTGGACCCGATCCTGCTGGAGCACAGCGAGGCCGGAGTTCCCGAAGAAGACCCGTCGCACCCGCTGCAGGCCAACGCCCCGGTGCGCACCGACTCCCCCACGTTCGCCGAGCTGGGGGTCCGCGACGAGATCGTCAAGGCCCTCGGTGAAGCGGGCATCGAACGCGCGTTCGCCATCCAGGAGCTGACGCTCCCCATCGCCCTGGCGGGCGACGACCTGATCGGCCAGGCGCGCACCGGCACCGGCAAGACCCTCGGGTTCGGCGTGCCGCTGCTGCACCGCCTCGCCACGCCCGGCGACGGCACCCCGCAGGCACTCGTGGTCGTCCCCACCCGTGAGCTTTGTCTCCAGGTCTCGCACGACCTCACCGACGCGTCGAAGCACCTCGGCGTGAAGGTCGCCGCCATCTACGGCGGCATCCCGTACGAGCGGCAGATCGCGCAGCTGCGCAAGGGCGTCGACGTGGTCATCGGCACGCCCGGCCGCCTGCTCGACCTGGCCGAACAGCGCCACCTGGTGCTCGGCAAGGTCCGCATGCTGGTGCTGGACGAGGCCGACGAGATGCTCGACCTGGGCTTCCTGCCCGACATCGAGCGCATCCTGACCATGGTCCCGGACGAGCGGCAGACGATGCTGTTCAGCGCGACCATGCCGGGCCCGATCATCACGCTGGCCCGCACGTTCCTGAAGCAGCCGACGCACATCCGCGCCGAGGAGAACGACGCCGGCGCCACCCACGAGCGCACCAAGCAGTTCGTCTACCGGGCGCACTCGCTCGACAAGCCGGAGATGCTCGCCCGCGTGCTGCAGGCCCGCGATCGCGGCCTGTCGATGATCTTCGCGCGCACCAAGCGGACCGCCCAGAAGGTGGCCGACGACCTGACCGAACGCGGGTTCGCCGCGGCCGCCGTGCACGGTGACCTGGGTCAGGGCGCGCGGGAGAAGGCGCTGCGGGCGTTCCGCAGCGGCAAGGTCGACGTGCTGGTCGCCACGGACGTCGCGGCGCGCGGCATCGACATCGACGACGTGACGCACGTCATCAACTACCAGTGCCCCGAGGACGAGAAGACCTACGTGCACCGCATCGGCCGCACGGGCCGTGCCGGGCGCGAGGGCGTCGCGGTCACGTTCGTCGACTGGGACGAGACGGCGCGCTGGAAGTCCGTCAACGAGCTGCTCAACCTGGGCATCGACGAGCCGGTGGAGACCTACTCCACCTCGGACCACCTGTTCGAGGACCTGGGCATCCCGTCCGGCTCCACGGGCAGGCTGCCGCTGAGCCACCGCACCCGCGCCGGTCTGGACGCCGAGGAGGAGGAGAAGCTCGACAACGGCAAGCGCAAGCGCCGTCGCCGGGGTACCTCCGGCCGCGGTTCCGCCGAGCAGGCCGCACCCGAGGCGAGCGAGGAGACCAGGCCGAAGCGGACCCGGTCGCGCACGCGCAGCCGCGGTGGCGTGCCGGTGGAGGGCCAGCAGGCGGAGACGGCTGCTCCGGAAGCGGCCGACAAGCCCGCCTCGGACAAGCCCCGCAGGCGCCGTCGTCGCCGAAGCTCTGCCGAACAGGCCGCTCCTTCGGCAGACTGATCGCCATGTCGTCCCCCGGTTCCGACGTCACCGACATCGAGGACGTCCTCGACGAGCCCGCTCACGAGCCGCCGCCCGTCGAGGAACGTCCGCGCGCCCGGTCGTGGCGCACCCGCGCCGACTTCGTCGCGGTCGCGCTGATCGCCGTGGTCTCGGTCACCGCGACCGTGCTGACCTGGGTGTTCAGCGATGCCCGCGCCACGACGTCGATCACCGGGCCGTCCTCGTGGGAGCCTCTGCCCGAGGTCGTCGCGCTGCCTCCGACGCTCGCCGAGGTGTGGCGGGCCCGCAGCGGCGCGACGCAGTCCCCCGTGGTGGTGCAGACCCCGGCGAAGGACACCGGCGAGGAGAAGCCGTCGACCGTCGTCACCGGTGACGGTGGCGAGGTCAACGGCCGCGACCCGCTGACCGGTGACGTGCGGTGGACGTACAAGCGCGACCTGCCGCTGTGCGTGGCGAGCACCGCGTGGGGCCGTGCGATGGCCCTGTACTCGAAGGGCACCAACTGCTCGGAGCTCACCTCGCTCGACGGCGTCACCGGCGAGCGGCGGGCGCAGCGCAACGGCGACGCGGAACCGGGCACGGCGCTGCTCAACGAGGGTTCGCACCTCATCACCACCGGGTCGAAGTACCTGGAGGTCTACCGGCGCGACGACCTGGTGAAGTCGCTGGAGTACGGCAGCCTGCGCGCGATCGTGAACCCGAACAAGCAGCCGCGCGTCGGCTGCGCGTTCGGCTCGGTCGCGGTCACGTCCGGGAGGTTCGCGATGACCGAGCGCTGCCCGGACGACAGCTCCGACCGCGTCACGGTGCTCAAGCCGAACCCGGACAAGTCCGACGAGCCGAAGGTGTTCGCGAGCGTGCTGACCGGCGCCAAGAACACGCAGGTGATCGCCGTGACGGACAAGCTCGTCGCGGTCGCGATGCCCGACCCCGCCCGCATCGTCGTGTTCGACGCCGAGACCGGCAACCAGATCACCGAGTCACCGGTCGACGTGCCGGCCGGGGACTTCACCGAGCCGCCGAACCACGTGGCCCGCAGTTTCGCCACCAAGACCAACGTCTTCTGGTTCACCGGGTCGAAGACCATCGCCCTTTCACAGGACACGCTCACTCCACTGTGGACGGCGGAGGGCACGCTCGGTGCCGGCACGACGCTCGCGGGCCGCGCGCTCATCCCGGTGAGGGACGGCCTGCGGGTCTACGAGCAGGCCACCGGTGCCGTCGTGGGCACGATCCGGGTGAGGCGCGACGGCTACAACGGGCCTGTGCAACTCGCCACAGCCGGTCCCGTTGTGCTGGAGCAGCGTGGCGAAACCCTGGTCGCGCTGCGATAGTTCCCTCGTGTACTCGCAGATCAGCCCGCACCGGGCACAACGCGTCGACCTCCCCGGCCGCTACGGCGTGATCGCGGCGCTGCGCGCGCCCGCGGTGGGCGACGACGCGTTGCGCACGACGGCGTTGCTCGTGCCCGGCTACACGGGTTCCAAAGAGGACTTCGCGCCGATGATCGACCCGATCGCGGACGCGGGGTTCGAGGTGCTCACGATCGACCTGCCCGGCCAGCAGGACTCGCCGGGCCCGGACGACGAGGCGTTGTACCGGCCGGGTCCGCTGGGGTCGGTGCTCGCCGAGCTGATCGGGAAGATCGCCGCGGACGGCCGGAAGGTGCTGCTGCTGGGCCACTCCTACGGCGGTCTGGTGGCGCGGGCGGCGGTGTTCGCGGGTGCCCCGATCGCGGGGCTGACGCTGATGTCGTCCGGCCCGTCCGAGTTGCCCGCCGGTGAACGCCGCACGGTGCTGGAGGTCGGCGAGCACGTGCTGGCCGAGCAGGGCGTCGAGGGCACCCAGAAGCTGAACGAGCTGCGGTCGGCGCAGAACCCGGCGTGGGCCGCGCTGCCGCAGGAGCTGAAGGACTTCTACCGCAACCGGTTCCTCAAGTCGCCGGCCGCCGCGTTGCTCGGCATGGGCAACGGCCTGCGCTACGAACCGGACCAGGTGGCGAAGCTGGCCCGCGCGCTGCGGTCGTCGGGCACGCCGGCGCTGGTGGTGTGCGGTGACGCGGACGACGCGTGGAGCCCAGCCGCCCAGCGCGACATGGCCGAGCGGCTGGACGCCGACTTCGCGGTGCTGCCCGGCGTGATGCACTCGCCGAACACCGAGGCACCTCACGAGCTCATCGCCACGCTGCTGCCGACGTGGCGGGCGTGGCTCACTTCGTGACGCGATAACCGGAAGCCGTGCCCGTCCGGTGAGGTGCAGGGCCCGACAAAGTCGTCCAGCCCGCCCGATATGCCCGATGAGAGCGTGCCCACGCAACGAGCGTTGTCGATGAAGGGACCCTTCCTGAACCTGGGGTGGATGAAGGCGCCCTTCATCCACCACGACCAGCAGCCCGGACATGACCCGGCCCGGCAGGTAGTACCCGCCCTGTGCGACGACGGCCGCGGCGAACGCGGCGACCACGAACGAGCCCGGCATCGGCAACGCCACCGATTCCCGGTGCGCGCCAACGACTTCCCCCACCGCCATCGAGGCTCCCCCAGCCTTCGGACCCGCCTCCCCAGACGGATCGAGTGCACTGCAGGGGTCTTCGACGTCGCAGCGGAAGTGCGAATTCAGATCAGCTCAGCAGCACCGCGGTGAACGCTCCGAGCAACATGAACGGCCCGAACGGCAGCGTGCTCTTGAGCGTGACCTTCCGCAGGAGCAACAGGACCAGCGACACCACAGCCGACAGGACGAACGCGAGCGCGGCACCGAGCAGGAGCACCGGCCAGCCGAGCCACGCCAGTGCCATGCCGACCACCCCGGACAGCTTCACGTCGCCGTAGCCCATCCCGGCGGGGTTCAGGAACTCGAGCACCCGGTACACGAACGCGAGCGTGAGCCCACCCAGCACGGCCCTGCCGAGCGCGCCGATCGTGCCGCCGGTCAACGCGGCCACGGTCAGCAGGATCAGCACCGCGGGGTACGCGGGCAGCGTCAGCACGTCCGGCAGCCGGCGCACCGCCGTGTCGACGAACGCGAGTGCGACCCCGACCGCGCCCAGACAGGCGAACGCGAGGACCTCCACCGAGCCGGCGAACCTGATCGCGAGCACGGCCAGCACGGCGGCCGACACCAGCGGCAGCGCGATGCCCGCGCGCGTGAACCGGTTGACCAGGTCGCGCAGCGCGAAACCGGACGCGAGTCCGCCGACAGCACCGCCCGCGGCCCAGAGAAGAGTCATGCGGCCGACGGTAGGTCGCCAGCGATGTCAACGGAACGTCACGACACCAAGTCCGGCCGACGGGCCGACACCGTGTCCCCCGATCGACCGACATGTCCCCCGAAGTGCACCTTCGTTACAGCTCTTCGTCCGATACCGAACCCCTGTCGCCGTCACGCAGAGTTGCGACGTCCCGAATCGGATCCCGATCTCTCAGGAGACCGCCATGCTCACGTTTCTCAGCTACGTCCAGACGTTCCTCACTCGCAGTGTGAAGAGCGGCGACGACCGCGGTGCCACCGCCGTCGAGTACGGCCTGATGGTCGCCCTCATCGCGATCGTGATCATCGCCGGTGTCACCCTGCTGGGCCAGAACCTGCTGGCTCTCTTCAACAACATCGCCGGCCAGCTCTGATGCCGAGACGTCAGCACGAAGTGGACCGCGGCGCCACCGCCGTCGAGTACGGCCTGATGCTGGCGTTGATCGTGGTCGCCGCGATGGTGGCCATCACTGCCGTCGGCGTGAACATGAACCAGATGTTCGAGTTCATCGCCAACCTCGTGAATGTCTGAAGTCTCCTGTTCCCGCGCGGCCGGCGATCCCTCCGCCGGCCGCGCAACTTCTTCGGAGCGGTCATGAAGAACAAGGCTCGCGATCGCGGCGCGACCGCTGTCGAAGTCGCTCTGCTGATGCCCGTCGTGCTGTTCCTGGTGATGGGACTGATCGACTTCGGGCGCGCGGTGAACGCCAAGATCACCCTCAGCCAGGCGGCCCGCGAAGGCGTCCGCGTCGTCGCGCTGAACAAGTCCGACCCCACCGGCCGCGCGGTGAGCGCCGCCACCGGGCTGAAGAACGTCAGCGCCACGGTCGTCTCCAGCTGTCCCGCCGGTTCGGCCGGGACCAAGAACGGCGAGCTGAAGGCCAGCTACACGTTCGACTTCATCACACCGGTCGGAGGGTTCGCCGGGATGTTCGGCGGTGGCAGCTTCGGTTCACCGATCACGTTGAGCGCCACGGGGGTCATGCTGTGCGAAAGCTGAAGAGCAGTGATCGCGGCGCGATCGGTGTGCTGATCAGCATCCTGCTCGGGTTCGGGGTGCTGCTCGGCATGGGCGCGATCGTCATCGACACCGGCTTCCTCTACGAGGAGCGCGCCGAGCTGCAGAACGGTGCCGACGCGGGCGCGCTCGCCGTCGCCCAGGGTTGCGCCAAAGGTGCCTCGACCTGCCTGGTCAACAAGGCGAACTACTTCGCCAACCACAACGCCCGGGATGGCGTGTCCACTGTGGACAAGGTGTGCGGGTTCGACGGCAACGGCGTGCTCTCGTCGTGCGGTTCCTCCTCCGGCACGATGATCGACTGCCCGGCCAAGCCGTCGTCCGGTACCAAGTACGTGGACGTGCACACCTCGACGCAGACTTCCGGCGGCGGCACGCTGCTGCCACCGGCGTTCGCGAGGACGTTGGCGGGCAACGGTTCCTACGCGGGGTCTCGCGTGCACGCCTGCGCCCGTGCCACCTGGGGGCCGCCGAAGACCGCGACCACGATCGCCCTCACGATCTCGTGGTGCGAGTGGTCGACGGCGACCGCCGGCGGCACGGTGTACGGCCCGACACCGCCCGCCACGCCACCGCCGTCCGTGCATCAGGTGCTCAAGCTGCACACGACCAGCGGCACGGGGTGCCCGGGCGGGCCCTCGGGCGCCGACGGTCCCGGTGAGTTCGGCTGGGTCGACGACGCCGACCACGACTGCTCGGTGCTGATCAACAACAACACCTACAGCTCGGACACGGGTACCTCACCGGGCAAGGACTGCAAGACCGCGCTCGCCGCCGCCTGGTCGTCCCGTCAGCCCGTGTGGCTGCCCATCTACACGAAGGTGAGCGGCACCGGCACCGGCGGCACCTACTCGCTCTCGGGCTTCGCCGGCTTCGTGATCACCGGTTACTGCCTGTCCGGCAGCAAGCAGGACGACTGGCTGGTGAAGACCACGTGCAAGAACTCGCCCACGGACTCGGACAAGTGGATCGGCGGCTACTTCGTCCAGGGCCTCATCCCCGCCACCGGCACGATCGGCGGTCCCGATCTCGGTGTCCGCATCGTCCAGCTCACCGGCTGAGATTCCAGGAGTCGTCATGAAGAACCGCGCATTCATCATCATCCTGGCGGTGGTGCTGGCCGTCTGCGGCAGCGCCGGGGTGTTCCTCTACGTCCGCAGCGCCGACTCGCGGGCCATCGCGGGCCAGCAGGCCGTGACCGTGCTCGTCGCGAAGGAGCGCATCCCCGCCGGCACGAGCGCCGGATCGTTGGCGGACCTCGTGAAACAGGAGCAGATGCCCAAGAGCAGCGTTCCGGAGAACGCCATGTCCTCTGTGGATTCCTCGGTGGTCAGCCTCGTGACGTCGTCCGAGATCGCCGAGGGCCAGCTGGTCACCAAGTCGCTGTTCACCGAGGCGGCCTCGCTCGCCAAGGGCATCTCGATCCCGGACGGGATGATCGCGGTGACCGTGCCGACAGAGGCGTGGCAACGAGCGGGCGGCCTCATCCAGAAGGGCTCGAAGGTCGCGGTCTTCGACACCTTCACCGTGATGGACGGCAAGGGAAACACCCCGTCCGGTGACGGTCTTTCCAAGCAGTACGAACGCAACCAGTCCACCCGCCTGCTGCTGACCGGGCTCGAGGTCCTGTCCGTCGTCGACGAGAAGAAGGCCGCGGAGGACGGCGACGTCGGCAAGGCCATCGTCACGGTCGCGGTGAGGCAGGCGGACGCCGAGAAGCTCATCCACGGCCAGCAGACCGGAACGCTCTACTTCGCGCTGCTCGGCGGCAAGTCCGAGGTCGCGCCGGGCAACGGCGTCGACAACCGCTCCCTGTTCGGAAACTGAGGCGTGCCATGACGATCCTCTGCGAGCCGGCCCACCGCGCCGGCCAGCTCTCCCCCGCGCTCGGCGGTGACGTCCGCGCCGCCCGGACACTGGACGAGACCAGCAGGCTGCTCGCCTCCGACCCGAACGAGACGCTGGTCGTCGTCGGCTCGGCGATCGACCTCGACCGGGCCCTCGCGTTCACCGCGGCCCTGCGGATCGAACGACCCGCGGTCGGTGTGGTGCTGGTCCGCGACGCGCTCGACATCGCGGTGCTGACCAGGGCGCTGCGCGCCGGTGTGCGGGAGGTCGTCGCGCGGGACGACCTCGCCGCCCTGGTCGACGCCTGCACGCGGTCACGCGCACTGTCCGCCCAGGTGACGGGCGTGCCGCAGCCCCGAGCCGACGAACGCAGGCAGGGCCAGGTGCTCACCGTGTTCGCGGCCAAGGGCGGGTGCGGCAAGACGACGCTCGCGGTGAACCTCGCCGCGGTCCTCGCCGCCGGTGGCGAGCGGTCGGTCTGCCTGGTGGACCTCGACCTCGCGTTCGGCGACGTCGGCATCTGCCTGCGCGCGGAGCCCGTCCGCACGATCGTGCACGGGCTCGGGATGCTCGGCCACGTCGACGTCGCGGGCGCGTCCTCGCTGCTCACGGCGTGCCGCCCCGGCCTCAGCGCGTTGCTCGCACCGGTCGAACCCGGTGATGCGGAACGGATTCCGGCCGCGCTGGTCGGTGAGCTGCTGGAGGTGTTGCCGACGATGTTCGACTTCGTCGTGGTCGACACGCCTTCGGCGTTCACCGAGCACGTGCTGGCCGCGATGGACGCCTCGCACCACCACGTCCTGCTGACCACACCGGACGTGCCCGCGTTGAAGAACCTGCGGGTGACGCTCGACATGCTGGACCTGTTGTCCTACGCGCACGACATCCGGTCGGTCGTGCTGAACCGGTCCGACGCCAAGGTCGGCCTGACGATGGACGACATCGAACGCGTGGTGCGCAGCGACATCCGCGCGCACGTGCCGTCCAGCCGGGACGTGCCGATCTCGGTCAACAAGGGCAACCCGATCGTCCTCGACCTGCCGAAGCACCCGGTGAGCGAGGCCATCACCCGGTTCGCCCGTGAACACGTCCTGGCCGAGCCCGCGGTCGTCGCCGCGAAGTCGAAGAGGTGGTTCCGATGAGCCTGGCCAACCGCATCGCCGCGCAGCGGGAGTCCGCCTCGCCGGCTCCGCAGCTGCGCAGGCACGCCCGTGCGGCCGACCCGTTCGCCGAGGTCAAGCGCAGCGTGCACGCGGGGCTGCTGGAGGTGCTGGGCCCCAAGCTCTACGACGCGCACCTCGACCAGCGCGAGCTCGAAACCCGTGTGCGCCAGACGTTGCAGGCCGTGCTGGAACGCGACGAGACGCCGCTGACCAACGCCGACCGCGCCCGCATCGCGTCCGAGGTCCTCGACGAGATCCTCGGTCACGGACCGCTGGAGCCCTACCTGCGGGACCCGAGCATCTCCGAGATCATGGTCAACGGCCACGACCAGGTCTACGTCGAACGCTCGGGCCGGTTGGAGCCGGTTCCGGTGGCGTTCGCCGACGAGTCGCACCTGCGCCGGACGATCGACAAGATCGTCGCCAAGGTCGGCCGGCGCGTCGACGAGGCCTCGCCCATGGTCGACGCCCGGCTGCCCGACGGCAGCCGCGTGAACGCCGTCGTGCCGCCGATCGCGCTGGACGGTTCGGTGCTGACGATCCGCAAGTTCGCCACCGACCCGTACACCGTCGACGATCTCGTCGGGTTCGGCACGCTGACGCCCGCGACCGCGTACCTGCTGCAGTGTTGCGTGCACGGGCGGATGAACATCCTGATCGGTGGCGGCACCGGCTCCGGCAAGACGACGTCGCTGAACGTGCTGTCGTCGTTCGTGCCGGCCGACGAGCGCATCGTCACCATCGAGGACGCCGCCGAGCTGCAGCTGCGGCAGGACCACGTGCTGCGCCTGGAAGCCAGGCCGCCGAACGTGGAGTCGCGCGGTGAGGTGGCCGTGCGGGACCTCGTTCGCAACGCGCTGCGCATGCGGCCGGACCGGATCATCGTCGGCGAGGTCCGCGACGGTGCCGCGCTGGACATGTTGCAGGCCATGAACACCGGCCACGACGGCTCGATCACGACCGTCCACTCGAACTCGCCGCGCGACTCGCTGGCGAGGCTGGAGACCATGGTGCTGATGGCGGGCGTGGACCTGCCGGCGCGGGCGATCCGCGAGCAGATGGCGTCCGCGATCGACCTGATCGTGCACCAGTCGCGGCTCAAGGACGGCACACGGCGGATCACCCACATCACCGAGGTCATCGGGATGGAGGGAGAGGTCGTGACGTTGCAGGACATCTTCCAGTTCGACTTCCACGCGGGCGTCGACGATCGGGGTTTCTACCGCGGCTCGTTGCAGTCGACCGGGTTGCGGCCGCACTTCGTCGAGCGCCTGAAGGACCGCGGCATCGACGTTCCGCCGCACCTGTTCGTGGGTGGTGTGCGATGACCAGAGTGCTCGTGGGCGTCGTGATCGGCGCCCTGCTGACGTTCCTGTTCAGCGCTTTCGGCTTTGCTTCTGCTTTTGCCGCACCATCTCGCGGGGTGGTGGTGCTGCTCGACACCAGCGGGTCCATGGCGCCGGACCGGATCGTCCTCGCCCGGCAGGCGATCGCGACCTACGTGGGTTCGCTGCCCGAGGACGTGCAGGTCGGCCTGGTGGAGTTCTCGTCGAAACCGTCGCTGGTCGTGGCACCGACCGCGGACCGACGTGCCCTGGTGGGTGCGCTGGACCGGTTGCAGGCCAAGGGAGACACGTCGTTGTTCGACGCCGTGCCCGTGGGACTGTCGGCGCTGCAGGGCTTTTCCGAACGGCGGATGGTCATCATCTCGGACGGCGAGGACACGGTCAGCAAGTCCACTTTGGACGCGGCTGTCGGCGCCATCGCCTCCGCCGGGGTGCCGACCGACGTGATCGGCTTCCAGTACAGCGACGAGGCCCTGCGCCGGATCGCCGCGGCGGCCGGTGGACGGCTGCTGACCGCCTCCGACGCGGGCGCACTGGCCGCCGCTTTCGCCGCGCTGGCAGCGCCTTCGTCCGCGGTCACGACTCCTCCGCCGGTGTCGGTGGCCGCTCCCGCACCGGTCGCCGTCGCTCCTCCGGTCGTGGCTCCCGGCCACAACTGGCAGGCCGGGGTGCTGATCGCCGGCACGTTCCTGGTGGTGTTCCTGGCCGTGATGGTGCTGCTGACGCCACGCCGGTCCGGCGTGGGCCGCAAGCTCGAACGGCACCTTGAGCACTACGGCACGCAGGAGCCCGTGGCGCAGGAGGAGAGTCAGGCCGCGCAGACCGCCGTCGTGTGGACCAGCCGGGTGATGAGCGACGTCACCGCCGCCCGGCTCGCCGACCGGCTAGACCTGGCGGGGATCAAGGCGAGCCCGGCGGAGTGGACGTTGCTGCGGATCTGCGCGTCGGTGGTGCTCGCCGCGCTGCTCACGCTGGTGACGACGTGGTGGATCGGCATTCCGCTGGGCGCGCTCTGCGGCTGGCTCGTGACCGCGCTGTACGTCCGGATGCGGAGGTCGAAGCGCCGTGCGGCGTTCGCCGACCAGCTCCCCGACGTGCTGCAGCTGATCGCGAGCTCGCTGCGCTCGGGCTTCTCGCTGCCCCAGTCGATCGACGCCGTGGTGCGGGACGACACCCAGCCCACCGCGGGCGAGTTCTCCCGCGCGCTGGCCGCCACCCGCATCGGTGCCGAGCTGGAGGACGCCCTGGAGCGAGTGGCGTCGCGGATGCAGAGCGCGGACCTGGCGTGGGTCGTGATGGCCGTGCGCATCCAACGCCAAGTGGGCGGCAACCTCGCCGAAGTCCTGTTGAACACCGTCGCCACCATGCGCGACCGTTCGCAAACACGCAGGCACGTCCGTGCACTGTCGGCAGAGGGTCGTCTGTCCGCCTACGTCCTGGTCGGTCTGCCGGTCTTCCTGGCGGGCTTCCTGTTCTGGTTCCGCGCGGACTACATGCGGCCGCTCTACAGCACGTTGATCGGTCTCGTGATGCTCTCGGCCGCGGCTGTGCTGGTCGTGCTCGGCTCGTTGTGGATGCGCAAGCTCGTGCGCGTGGAGGTGTGACATGGTGCTCGTCGTCGGTCTCGGCTGCCTTCTGCTCGCGCTGGCACTGGGCGTCGTCGCGCTCGTGCTCAAGCCACCGGTCACCGCCGCCGGTTCGCTGGCCCTGATCGAGACCAGCTACTCGGCCGCGGTCGTCTCGAAGCAGGAGGTGGGCGCGTCGCCGAGCTGGCTGCGGTCCATCGCCCTGCGGCTGTCTCCCGCGGGCGTGGCCGTCCGGCTGCAGCGCCGCCTCGACCTGGCGGGCAACCCGCCGTCCTGGACCACCGACCGAGTCCTCGCCGCCAAGGGCCTGGGCCTGTTCCTCGGTGCGGGCCTGGCGGCTCTGCTGACCTTCCGGTCACCTGGCTGGCTGGTGCTGGGCCTCGCCGCGGGCGCGGTGTCCGGCTTCTTCCTGCCCGACCTGCTGCTGGTGAACGCGGGCCAGAAGCGCCAGGAGAAGATCCGCCGGGCGCTGCCCGACGCCCTCGACATGCTGACCGTCTGCGTCGAGGCCGGCCTGGGCTTCGACGCCTCGCTGGCCCAGGTCGCCCGCAACACCACGGGCCCGCTGGCCCAGGAGTGCGCCCGCGTCCTGCAGGAGATGCAGATCGGCAAGTCCCGCAGCGAGGCCCTGCGATCCCTCACCGAACGCACGACGGTCGCCGAGCTCCGCGCGTTCGTCTCGGCCCTCGCCCAAGCGGGTGAACTTGGCGTGCCCATCGCGTCCGTGCTGCGCGAGCAGGCCCGCGAAATGCGCATCCGCCGCCGCCAGCGCGCGGAGGAACAGGCCCAGAAGGTGCCGGTCAAAATCCTGTTCCCGCTGATCGTGTGCCTGTTCCCGGCGATGTTCGTGGTCATCATCGGCCCCGGCGCGATCAGCATCGCCCGCGTCCTCATGCACCTCTGACAGGCCCTGGCCGCACGGGACCAAATGCTCTATTGGTCCCTTCGGTGTAACCATTCGAGACGGATCGAACGACATGCGAGTTGAACCTTCACCCGAGAGGGGTCAGCTCATGGCGATCAGAGTCGTTGTCGTGGACGGACACACGCTCACCCGTTACGGCCTGACGACGCTCGCCGCCGCGCACCCCGATCTGGAGGTGGTGGCGGAGGCGAGCACGGCAGCCGAAGCCCCGGCCGTCATCGCCGCGGCCGCCCCGGACGTCGTCACCGTGGCTGTCGGCCTCCCCGACGCCGACGGCCTCCGCCTGGCCCGCGACCTGCGCGACCGCCACCCGTCACTGGGCATCGTCGTCCTGACCGCCCAAGGCGAGGACGACGTGCTGTTCCGCGCCCTGGAAACCGGCGCCTCGGCCTTCGTCGGCAAGACGGCCCCGGTGGAAGAGATCCTCTGCGCCATCCGCCACGCAGCCGTGGCCGCCTCGTCGTTCACCGCGGCGGGCCTGGCCATGGCGATGGCCCGCCGCCAGTCCACCACCGCCCGCCTCGCCCTGTCGCCACGCGAACGCGAGGTGCTGGCCCTGCTGCAGGACGGCGTGTCGATCCCGGCGATCGCCCGCACCCTGTACGTGTCGCCGTCGACGGCCAAGACCTACGTCTCACGCCTCTACGAGAAGCTCGGCGCCTCGAACCGGGCCCAGGCCCTGATGGCGGCGCTGCGCAACGGCCTGATCCGCAACGACGCGGCAACCGCCTGAGCCGCCTGCGCGCTCGCCGTCGATGAAGGGCTCCTTGCTCCACCTGGGGGTCCAATGCCAGGAACTCAAGCGGCTCCGGGTGCGCGATCGACGAGGCTCGCGAAGGTCGCGCTGGTGGCCAGTTGGTCGGGAAGCTGCCGACCAGCGGCTCTTGATCGCGAACTGACGCACGGCCCGGCGCATGTCGCAACGCGGACGCGCACCTCAAACGTGTGGTCGAGGCCGACTCGAATCCGTGCTGGTTGATCTTTATGAAGGGCTCTTTCATCCACTCCAGGTGGAGGAAGGCGCCCTTCATCGAGCACCCGAGGCGACGCAGGAGCGGCTAAGCCCACCAGAAAGTCCACAGCGTCGCCCCGGTCACCGCCAGCACCGCGAGCGACGCGACCGGCGCCTTCCAGTCCGCGTACCGGTCGGCCACGATCTGCCCGGCGATGACGAGCAACGCCGCCACAACGTGCGCCACGACCGACAACGTCCCAGGTCCAGGCAGGTCACGCGAGTTCGCGTAGAACTGGACGCCGATGTTGCCGAGCGCGAGCAGCACCACGCCCACCGCGAGCACACCGCTCACGGCGCGCAGGATTCCGTAGGTCCGCGACGGCCGCTTTGCTGCTTCCACGTCCACTCCCGCCACCCTACGGGGCGGCCGATGCGGGTGCCCTCAGGGTCCGCAGGCCCCGCCGGTCACGGCGCCAACAGCGACCAGGGCTCGATCTCGGGAGCCGCCGCCTGCCCCTCGGGACAGCTGCGCCGGAAATCGCACCACTGACACTGCCGCCCGGTGACCGGCGGGAACAACACCTCCTGATCCCCACCGGCCTTCAACGTCTCCGTGGCCAGGTCGATCTCGTCGGCCGCCTCCTCGGCCCGCCGGACGTGCCGGGCCAGCGACTCCTCCGTGTGCTCCCACACCGCCACCGACCCGGACGGCAGGTGGTGCAGCTCCACCCGGCGGCACGGTTTGCGCAGGGTGCGGCGGGCCGCCAGCGCGTACAGGGCCAACGCCTGCGAGCCCCGTGCGTCGTCGGAGGTCAGGACGTGACGGCCGGTCTTGTAGTCGACGATCACCAGTTCGCCGTCGCGGTAGTCGATGCGGTCGACGCGGCCCTCGGCCACGATCCGCTCGGTCGGCGACGACACCCAGCGCTCCACCCCGAGCGGTTCGAAGTCCACGTCGAGCGACGCCACGTAGTCGTGCACCCAGCGGCCCGCACGCGCGCGGTACTCGGCGGCCTGGTCGACGTCGCGGAAGCCCTCGGACTTCCACTGCCGGTTCACCAAGGCCACGGCCTGATCGGGGGTGCGACGGTCGGCAGGCAGGTCGAACAGGGCCTTCAGGGCGTTGTGCACCACCGCGCCCAACGTGTTGTGCGCCCAGGCGCCGCCGCGGGGTGGGGTCGGGCGGTCCAGGTACGTCATCCGGAAACGGCGTGGGCAGTCCGTCCACGTCGCGAGCTTCGCGGGCGTCACGCGCACCAGCCGCCGGGGCTGAACACCGAAGTCGAAGCCGAGTTGTTCCACCCCGACCAAGTTACTCAGCCACCCTGACAGAAAATGAACGGCATGGAGATCTGGCACAACCCGCGCTGCTCCAAGAGCCGCGCCGCCAAGCAACGCCTCGACGACGAGGGCGCCGAGTACACCGAACGCCGCTACCTCGACGACACCCCCACCGAAGAGGAGCTGGACCACGTCCTCAAGCTCCTCGGCAAACAGCCGTGGGAGATCGCGCGCACCAAGGAACCCGCGTACCCCGAGCTCCTCGAACACGACCGCGCCAAGTGGATCGCGCACATGGTCGCGAACCCCAGCCTGATCGAGCGGCCCATCATCATCGACGGGGACAGCGCGCACATCGAGCGTTAGACGCCGGAAGAGATGAAGCCCTGCACCGAGGACGCGACCAGCTGCACGGCGATCGCGGCCAGCAGCAGGCCGGCGATCTTGGCCATCAGCAGGATCCCGCTCTCCTTGAACACCTTGATCAGCAGGCCGGCCGACCGCAGCGTCCCCAGCAGCACCAGGTGCACGGCCACGATCGCCGCGGCCAGCGCCACGTACGAACCGACAGCCCCGTCCGCCTGACGCACGAACACGATCGTCGCGGCGATGGCACCGGGTCCGGCCAGCAGCGGTGTTCCCAGCGGCACCAGCGCGATGTTCACGTCCTCGACCTCGGGGTGGTTGGTGGCACCCTTGCCGGTCAGCAGGTCCAGCGCGATCAGCAACAGCAGCAACCCGCCCGCGCCCTGCAGGGCGGGGATGCCGATGTGCATGTACGCCAGGATCGAGTTGCCCGCGACCGCGAACAGCGTGATCACCAGGAACGACACCAGCACGCCCTGCCGCGCCGCCCGCTTGCGCGCGTCCCGCGACTTGCGGCCGACCAGTCCCAGGAACACCGGCACGGTGCCGGGCGGATCCATGATCACCAGCAGCGTGATCGTGGCCTCGATGAAGAGCCGCAGGTTGAACACGAGAAACCGCCCTATCCCACGAGGATCTTGCCGCCCGTCGCCCTCGAAGCCAGAGCATCCAGCATTTCCGGGGCCGTCGTCTCCGCGCCGAGCCGCACCGTCTTGTTCGTGCCGTGGTAGTCACTCGACCCGGTGACGATCAGACCCAGCTGGTCGGCGAGCGAACGCAACGACCGGCGCGTCGCGGCATCGTGGTCCGGGTGGTCGACCTCGACCCCGGCCAGGCCGGCGGAGGCCAGCGAACGCACCACGTCCGGCGTCACGATCGGCCCGCGCGACACCGCGAACGGATGCGCCAGCACCGTCACGCCACCGGCCTCGGTGATCATCTCGATGGCGCGCTCGACGGGCGTGTCGGTCCGCCCCACGTAATAACGGCCACCCGTCAGGTACGTCGCGAAGGCCTCGTCGACCGAGGAGACCACCCCGGCCCGGATCAGCGCCTGCGCCAGGTGCGGGCGACCGGCCGGCGCGTCGAACGGCAGCCGCGCCATCAGGTCGGCCGGGTCGATCGGGAAGCCGTCGGCCCGCATCATCTCGGCCATCTTCTGCAGCCGGTGCCGCCGCTCCAGGCGCAGCCGGGACTGCTCGGCCATCAACGCCACGTGCGTCGGGTCGTAGAGATACGCCAGCAGATGAACGGTGATCGTGCGGCCACGGCCGTCAGGGCACGCGCACGACAGCTCGGCACCGCGGACCAGCCGCAGGCCCGCGGGCAGCGCGGCGGCCGCCTCGGCCCAACCGGCCGCGGTGTCGTGATCGGTGATCGCCACCGCGTCGAGTCCGGCCAGCGCGGCCGCCTTCACCAGTTCGGCAGGGCTGTCGGTGCCGTCGGACTCGGACGAATGGGTGTGCAGATCGATGACCACGTCGTCCAGTGTGGACGACGCCCCGCACGGTCGGTGTTACGGGACCATCTTCTTGCCGCGTGCGGCGCGCTGAGCCTTGATCATCGAGAACCGCTCGGCCTGCGCCTTCTTGTCGCCGAAGGTCAGCTCCGAGATGGCGTCGTACACCTCTTCGGGGTCCGGCAGGAACTCCAGGCGGTTCAGCGCCTGGATCTGACCGGCCGACTCCACGATCAGCGTGCCGTAGCCGAGCATGCGCCCGCCCACGGTCCGCTCATAGGTGAGGTCGGTGACCTTGCTGATGGGCATCATCGCGACCTTGGTCTCGAAGACGCCCGATGTCAGCATGAACCGCTTGTCGGTGACGACGATGCGCTCGACCCACCACTCGATGATGAAGTAGGCGAGCCGCAGCAGCACGAGCAGCCCGCCGTACCACAGCACGTTCTGGATCACACCCGCGTTCGACGGCAGCAGGTACGAGATCATCATGAAGCCGGCGAGCAGCGCAGCCGCTTCGAGGACGTCCCAGATCAGGTAGGACCAGTGCCTGCGCACCCGGATGACCCGACGCTCGCTCGACAGCAGGTAGTCGTCCGGATCACGTGGTGCGAACATGCGCTACCAGCCCTTCCTGGTACCAGCCAGTGCCTGTCCCTGCTCTCCCGGAAAGTCCGGGCGAACTAGAACAATTGTCGCACGAAGGTGATCAGCGCCTCAGCCGCAGTTCGCAGCGAGTTGAGGATGTTCGTCACCAGCTGTGCGGCCTGCTGCGGCTCCGCGATGAGGAAGAACAGCAGCAAGGCGATTCCGGCGAAAGTGAGGATCTTCTTCAGGTTCACGGTGTCCACCCCGTCCGCGTTCCGCACCCGTTTGGCGCCGTTCGTGACCGTTGTACAGCACGATTCAGCGCCTTGGGAGATTTGTACCGCAGCCGGGGTAGTGCGCTGCACCGCCGTTGAGGGGTGACTACGCTTCGTGTTCGTGACGGTCAGCAGTGAGCGCACCATCCGTTGTGTCGGTGCGGTCGTACATGACTCGAACGGGCGACTACTGCTCGTGCGACGCGCCAATCCGCCTGGTGAAGGCATGTGGTCGATACCAGGGGGACGCGTGGAACCAGGCGAGACGGACGAGGCTGCCGTGACGAGGGAAGTCGCCGAAGAAACGGGACTCTCCGTCACCGTTGGCCGTCTCGTCGGCAGCGTCGAGCGACCGGCCCCGAACGGGGTTTATTTGATCTTCGACTACGAATGCCAGGTCACGTCGGGTGTGCTCCGAGCGGGCGACGACGCATCGGATGCCTCGTGGACGGACAGTGCGACCTTGGCCACACTTCCGACCGCGGACGGCCTTTTGGAAGCGCTTTCCGACTGGAACTGCCTGCCCAGGGCCTGATCAGGGTTCACGCGATCGGGGACCGCGCTCACCGCCAAACGAGACGTTGCCCGTGGGCCTCGGTGGTCGCCAGAGTGGTCTTCTCCACGCCCGCGTCACTCACACGGACAAGCCGCAGCTCGCCGTCCTCATGGGCCGCCCACCACGCCGGTCTGCCCAAAGAGGACAACGCGGGCACGAGGTCGAGGCCGGAACCGCTCGAGATGACCACGAGCGGGGCGTCGATCCCCTCGACCGCCTTGGCGAGGTCCGCGACCGGGTCACCGGCCACGAGCCGGGGAGGGTTCTTCCGCAGCACCGTGCACGCCACCCCGAACAGCCGCAGCCGCTCCGGCTGGTCGGCCCACACGCACGCCTCAAGCCAGGCGTAAGCGTCCTCATCGGTCAGATCGACGGGTGCCACGCCGATGCCCGCCTTCGCGGCCACCTTGACCGTCTTGGGCAGCTTCGGCAGCACCGCGCCCGGTGCGAGCTCCAGCGCGCAGTGCAGGCCCAGCGCGGCCTTGGCGGGCCCGGCGACGAGCTGGCCGGCCTCCGCGGTCTGGTAGCGGTACGAGTACTGGTCGAGCCCGAGCAGCAGGCCCGCGGTCGTGGCGGCCTCGACGAGCCCGATCGGGCCGCCCGCCTGCTTCGCCGCCGCGGCCACCGCCGGGTACAGCAGCGCGGCCCTGCGCACCTCGTTGGTCTGGATCACCTGCGAGCTGACGAGCCCGCGCACGCGTTCGGCGCGTTCCAGCACGAAGTCGCGGAACAACGGCCAGGTGCTCTCGTCCGCGCCGTAGGTCCCGCCGAGCGACGGGTAGTAGTTCGAGAGCTGGTGGAACGGTTCGGCTTGCACGAGCCGATGCGCCGCCGCCAGCAGGAGCTCGCCGGAGGCGTTGCTCCCGGGGCTGGCGGCGGTCAGCAGATCGGCGACCTCCGGATCCTCCGCGGCACGCGACGCGAGGTGCTCGTAGAGCGGCGAGATGCCCGCCGCCTCTGCCGCGAACTCGCGCAGACGCTGCTGTGCCAGATCCAGAGAAGTCACTTCACTCCTTCGGTTCGGGGCGCCCCGGCTGCTCGCCGCCACGAGCTTCACCGTAGGACCTCTTCGGCACCATGACCTTGCGGCGGAAGATGCACACGACCGTGCCGTCCTGCTTGTAACCGCGAGTCTCCACGTAGACCACGCCCCTGTCGTCCTTGGACTTGGACGGCGTCTTGTCGAGCACCTCGGTCTCGCCGTAGATCGTGTCACCGTGGAACGTCGGCTTCACGTGCCGCAGCGACTCGATCTCCAGGTTGGCGATCGCCTTGCCGGAGACGTCGGGCACGGACATGCCCAGCAGCAACGAGTAGATGTAGTTGCCGACCACGACGTTCTTCTTGAAGTCGGTCGTGTTCTCCGCGTAGTTCACGTCCATGTGGAGCGGGTGGTGGTTCATGGTGAGCAGGCAGAACAGGTGGTCGTCGTACTCGGTGACCGTTTTGCCCGGCCAGTGCTTGTAGACCGCTCCGACCTCGAACTCCTCGTAGTACCGACCGAACTGCACCGCGCCTCCAACTACGTGTGATCGAGATCTGACTCAGGTGGGGAGACAGTCTTTACGCGGAGGGAGTACCCTCGGCAACCGGTGTGTGAGGATTTCCACCACCCGCGAACTTCGCCCCGAGGAGGTGAGGACCCCTAAATGAGCAAGGACCCCCACCCTGCCAGTACCAAGCGCGTCCTCACCGAGGTGGCCTGCTAGATCGTTCTAGTCAGCTGAGTTTTCCCCGGTCAGGACGCCCGTCGTGTTTTCACCTGCAACGACGTGTGGCCCTGGAGGAACTCACCATGCCCAGCTTGCCCTCGATTCGCGGACGTGGCGCCCAGCAGCGCCCTGCGCCGCACATCACCGTGCCGTTGTCGCACTACGTGGTCGATTGCGCGGTCTACGTCGACGGCAAGCGTTTGCCAGGCCGCTGGACGCACACCGACGCCGTCAAGGAAGTGCGCAAGCGCAAGGACGGTTTCGTCTGGATCGGCCTGCACGAGCCCGACGCCGAGCAGATCGAGGGCATCGCGGAGACGTTCGGGCTGCACGAGCTCGCCGTCGAGGACGCGGTGCACGCGCACCAGCGCCCGAAGCTGGAGCGCTACGACAACACGCTCTTCATGGTCTTCAAGACCGTCCGCTACGTGACCAACGAGTCCCCCGACACCGCCAACGAGATCGTCGAGTCCGGCGAGATCATGGTGTTCCTGGGCAAGGACTTCGTCATCACCGTGCGGCACGGCAACCACTCCGGTCTGTCCAAGCTGCGCCACGAGATGGAGGACGACCCGGAGCGGCTGGAGATCGGCCCCTCCGCGGTGCTGCACGCCATCTCGGACCACGTCGTCGACAACTACCTCGATGTCACCGACCACATCGAGGACGACATCGACCGCATGGAGGAGCGGGTCTTCGCGCCGCGCACCGAGGTGAGCGCCGAGCAGATCTACATGTTCAAGCGCGAGGTGGTGGAGCTGCGCCGCGCGGTCATGCCGCTCGCGAACCCGTTGCGCCGCTTGGCCGAGGGCTACACGCCTCTCATCCCCGAGCAGGTGCGGGCGTTCTTCCGCGACGTCGACGACCACCTCACCGAGGTCTCCGAGCGGGTGACCGCGTTCGACGAGTTGCTGACCACGCTGGTCGACGCGACGCTCGCGAAGATCACGCTGCAGCAGAACATCGACATGCGCAAGATCACCGCGTGGGTCGCGATCATCTCCGTGCCCACGATGGTCGTCGGTGTCTACGGCATGAACTTCGACTACATGCCAGAGCTGAAGTGGAAGTTCGGCTATCCCCTGGTGATGAGCCTGGTCCTCGTCGCCTGCCTGACGCTCTACCGAATATTGCGCCGAAATCGCTGGCTGTAGGTCCCGGTTTCGCTCGCTTTCTGTTCTGTAGAAGGGCTTTGTCATGACCAGACTGCTGACCAACATCCGTTTCTGGATGCTCGCGTTCCTGCTCTGCTGGATCACCACCGTGTTCGTCCTGATCAGCGGAACGCCCTGACGTGTACCGCCGGCTGAACAGTCTGCGGCCCTGGATCTTGGTCTTCGTCGTCGGCTGGCTCGCGATGGTCTTCATCTCCATCGCGAACTGGCCGGCCGCAGGTGCCCAGTCGCCGGACGAGCTCGCTGTCGAAGTGACGAACGCGTTGCGCACGAACGACTTCCACAAGTTGCAGCCGTTGCTGGCGGTCGGTGGCGAGGACGTCGCCAAGTCGACCACCGAGCACTTCGCGACCGCTCGGGTGGAGGACGGTTTCTTCCGCGACGGCGACGTCGTCGTGCAGTACACGCGCGACGGCACGCGTTCGGAGTTCAAGCTGCCCGTCGAGGAACGGGACGGGCGCTACCTCGTGAACGCGGTGGTCACTCCCACGGGGTGACGTTCCAGGTGAACGGCGCGCCGTGGCCGCTGCCGTACCCGAGGTTCAGCGAGATCCCGGCCGGCCAGAGCTTGAGCAGCAGTTCGAACCGGTAGCCCTCCGCCGCGTCGTCCGAACGGCGCGACTCGAACACCAGCAGTGCCAACGGTGTCGTGGGCGTCGCCTTGGTGGCGGCGTCGGCCAGCACCGCTCGTCCCATCGCCCGATCCGCGGGTGAGACGTACTGCCACACCACGGAATGCCACACGACGGTCAGCACGTCGCGTTCGGCGCGGGCGAGCTGTTTCGCGAGCCATTCCGGCCCTGCCGACCTCTCGACCTTCACCGGGTCCGTCGCGGCGAGGTCCAGCGCGTCCTTGAGACGGTTCAACCGCTCGACCTGGTCCGCCCAGACGAACGAGCAGAGGTGCAGCCGTCCATCCTCTGTGGACACGTCGACCGGGGTGAGGTCGCAGCCGGCCCTGCCGACGACGCGCAGGCGGTGGCCGAGGTCCGCGGGCGGCCTGCCGGTCCACCGGGGGTCGAAGACGAGCAGGCTGTCCGGGTCGCCGAGCACGGTGCCGTCGTCGAGCCGGTAGCCGACGTGGTGCGGCCGCAGGTTGAGCCCGCCGCTCGCGCCCACTTCCAGCAGCCGCACGCTGAACGGCACCGAGCGCCCGGCGGCGATCGCTGCCTCCTGCGCGGCGACCATCAGCCCGCCGTAGAGGGGAGCGCTGCGGGCGGGTTCGTTGGTCTGCACGGTCGTGGCGCTGATCCGCTGCCTCAGCAGGTCGGCGTGCTCGGTGAGGACGGGCAGCGCGTCCTCCCACAGCTTCTCGAGGTCCGGCTGCCCGCCGACGGACGGGTAGTGCTTCGCCAGGCCCGGAGCGCGCCCTTCGAGCACGAGGCGGTGCACCGCGCCCGCGAACCGCAGCCCGGGCATCGTGCCGTCCCGGTCGCGCTGGGGGCCCGCCATGATCTTGGCGGTGACGCCGCCTCGTCTGAGGTCTTCCGCGGCGTCCTCGATGAGTCGTGTGGTCAGCGGACTGCGGTCGCGGGGCGCCCCGGCGTCCGCGGCGAACAGCTCGGCAAGCACGGTGTCGACGCTAGTGGGCGCGCTGTCCCGCGTCATCCCGGCGAAGGCTTATTACGCTGCTCGAATGGTTCGGGTGCTCGCGGTGGCGGACGAGGTCGTGGAGGGACTGTGGTCCTCCCAGGTGCACCAGCACGACGGTGTCGACCTGATCCTGGCGGCGGGTGACCTGCCGTTCGACTACCTGGAGTTCCTCGCGAACGCCCTGGACAAGCCGCTGGTGTTCGTCCCGGGCAACCACGACGTGGACCTCTCCGGCTACTCGAACGTGCGCGGTCTGTGGACCAAGGCGGGTGTCCCGGTCCGCTGGCCAGGTCCAACCGGTGCGGTGAACGCGGACGAACGCGTGGTCGACGTCGCCGGCCTGCGGATCGCCGGTCTCGGTGGTTCGATCCGGTACAACAAGGGCCCGAACCAGTGGACGGAACGGCAGCAGGCCCGCCGCGCCCGCCGGGTGTCCCGGCTGGCCGGGTGGCGCAGGCTGCGGGACGGACGTGGCGTGGACGTGCTGCTGACCCACTCGCCTCCTCTCGGCTGCGGTGACGAACCGGATGCGCCGCACCGCGGTTTCGACTGCTTGCGCGGGCTGGTCTCGCGGCTGCGGCCGGCGTTCCTGCTGCACGGCCACATCCACCCGCACGGCGTGCCGCGCCCGGACCGCGTTCTGGGCGCCACCCGCGTGATCAACGTCGTGCCGCAGAAGGTCCTGGACATCTCGGGGGTTCGCGATGAGACGTGACACCGGTTTTCCCGTGGCCGACGCCGAGAACGACTTCCTGCGCGCCCGCCGCCGCCAGGTGATGTCGCGCCTCGCGGCCTGGCTGCGCCGCGAGCCCGACGACGTCAACATCATGCTGCCGTTCCACGAGGTCGTCGACGCGCTCGGCATGGTGTCCGAGAAGCGCCTCGGCCTGCAGTCCATCCGGCTGGACTCGATCGTGGGCAGCGTCGACCGCACCCGCGACTTCGACCGCCGCTTCCGCCCGACCTCGGGCCGCGTCCGCGAACGCTGGCAACGGCTCGCGCTGGCCGCCCGGCGAGGCGAGAACGTGCCGCCGATCGAGGTGTACCGGATCGGCGAGCTGCACTTCATCATCGACGGTCACCACCGGGTGTCCGTCGCCCACGCCCTGGGCCTGTCGGTGATCGACGCGTACGTGACTCAGGTGATCACGCGGGTGAACGCCGCCGGCATCCGCTACCGCGGCGACCTGATCGTGAAGGACTACCGGCGGCTGTTCCTGGAGCGCGTGCCGTTGACCGGCGAGGCCCGTGCCGCCGTGGTCCTGTCGGACCCGTGGGACTACGCCCAGCTCGGCGAGCACGTCGAAGCGTGGGGCTTCCGGCTCATGCAGGACACGGGCCAGTTCCTCGACCGGTCGGAGGTCGCCCGCCGCTGGTACGCCGACGAGTACACGCCCGTCGTGGGCATGCTGCGGCAGGCCGACATGATCGGCGATCGGACCGAGACCGAGGCCTACATGTGGGTGGCGGCCGAGCGGTACCGCCTCATCCGCACGCACCGGTGGGACCCGGACGTGATCAACGCGGTGCGGGAGCGGAACCGCGGCTGAGCGCCGAATCGGTGCGCGTTCGCCGTCGATGAAGGGCTCATTCATCCACCTCAGGTGGATCTGGTGTTTTAACCAGGAGGCGCCTGGGCTTTGACATGGGCACGGCCACCGCTTGATCATCTTCGGGTTCCGCCAAGAACTCGAACTGAACAAGG
>NZ_JBEXJN010000025.1:0-141889 GCF_040609115.1 Lentzea sp. NPDC004782 | reverse complement strand
AGCTTCGTTTTCCGCAACCCGCCGCCTGGTGGGGTGGATGATGGGCGCCTTCCTCCACACCAGGTGGAAGAAGGCGCCCTTCATCCACGTAGCTGCCCAGCACGGGTTTCTGACAAGACCTCTGGCAGGGGACCGACCTACGCCCCCGGTGTCCGCACCAACGGCGGATACAACACCGCAGCCGGCCCCCGCCGATAAAGAGCGGCCGGCCGTCCCCCGTCCCGAGTGGTCGTCTCCCCAGTGGCTTCCAACAGCCCGGGAACCCCAGTCACCTTCCGATGAAAGTTGCGGGGGTCCAGCGAAACCCCCCACACGATCTCGTAAACCCGCCGCAGCTCGGCCACCGTGAACTCAGCGGGACAGAACTCAGTCCCCAACGGCGTGTACTCCAGCTTGGCCCGAGCCCTCTCCACCCCATCGGCCAAGATCCGCGAGTGGTCGAACGCCAACGAGGAAACCTCGGCAACCGGCACCCAGGAAGCCGCAGCGGCATCGGTCCCGGCCACAGGCACAGGCAGGTCAGGCGCCAACGCCAGGTAGGCCACCGACACGACCCTCATCCGCGGATCCCGCCGAGGCTCCCCGTACGTGGCCAGCTGCTCCAGGTGCAGGCCGGACACCCCCGTCTCCTCAGCCAGCTCCCGGACAGCAGCGGCATCCACCGACTCGGCCACCTGAACGAACCCGCCGGGCAACGCCCACCGCCCGCGGAACGGGGCCTCCCCGCGCCGGACCAGCAGGGCGCACAGCGCGTCGGACCGCACGGTCAGCACCACCAGATCGACCGTGACCGCGAAGGGCGGGAAATCACTTGGCGAGTACACGTCCCCGAGTATAGGGTTATCGTCAGATTGACGACAAGGAGAACGACGATGGCCGACATCAGCAGCTACCCCGGGCTCAGGCACCTCAGAGGAGCCCCCACGGTCCACATCAGACACATCCGCAAGGGCAGGGTGGTCCACGAGGGCACCGGCCTGAGCTTCTGGTTCCGCCCCAGGACCGCCGTCCTGAGCGAAGTCCCGGTGGACGACCGCGAGCTCCCGATGCTCTTCCACGCCCGTACCAGCGACTACCAGGACGTGACGGTCCAGCTGACCGTCACCTACCGCTGCACCGACCCCGAGACCGCTACCAACCGGATCGACTTCTCGATCGACCCCGACACCGGCACGTGGCGCCAGGACCCGCTGAGCCAGATCGCCAACACCCTCACCGAGAGCACCCAGCAGCACGCCCTCAAGATCCTCGGCACCCTCGACCTCGAAACCGCCATCAAGACCGGCGTCGAGCGGGTCAAGCAGGCCGTCGGCGAGAACCTGACCGCGGACCACATCGGCCTGCAGATCATCGACGTCCGGGTCGTCGCCATCCGGCCGGACGCCGACATGGAGAAGGCCCTGCAGACCACCGTCCGCGAGAAGGTGCAGCAGGAGGCCGACAAGGCCACCTACGAGCGCCGGGCCATCGCCGTCGAACGAGAACGAGCGATCAGCGAGAACGAGCTGCAGAACCAGATCGAGCTGGCCAAGCGCGAGGAGCTCCTGGTCGTGCAACGAGGTGCGAACGCGCTCAAGCAGGCCGAGGACCACGCCAGGGCCAGCCGGATCGCCGACGACGCCAAGGCCGAGGGCATCCGCAAGCTCGCCGAAGCCGAAGCCGCGGGTGAGAAGGCGCGCCTGGACGCCTACAAGGAGATCCCGCAGGGAACGCTGTTCGCCCTGGCCGCCAAGGAGCTCGCCGGCAACCTGCCCGAGATCGGCAGCATCACGCTGACCCCGGACGTGATCCAGCCGATCCTGCAACGGCTCGCCCGATGAGCCTCGCGCCGCGAATTGTGCTGGTGCACCGGCGCACCGAACTGACAGAGTTGCTCGCACGGCATGGCACGCGGGGTCAGGTCGAGTTCTTCCTGAAGTCCCGCAACCGAACCCTGGACGAGGTGGTGGACCGTGACGAGCAGACCCGCCGGGCGCTGGGAGAGGTCAGCGCCGCCATCCCGCTGGACTGGCGCCGCGGCGTGGTCGAGAGGGAAGACCTGTCGCGGTTCCTGTTCGCGCCCGAGGACGTAGTCGTCATCGTCGGGCAGGACGGGCTGGTCGCCAACGTCGCCAAGTACCTCGACGGCCAGCCCGTGATCGGCATCAACCCGGAACGGGGCGTGCTGGCGAAACACGCGCCGCACGAAGCGAAAGAGCTCCTGCACAGCACCAGCGACACGGAAGAACGCACGATGGTCGAGGCCAGGACGGACGACGGCCAGACCCTCTGCGCGCTCAACGAGATCTACGTCGGCCACCCGAGCCACCAGACCAGCCGGTACCGGATCGAGAACGAACGCCAGGCGTCGTCCGGCATCCTCGTCGGCAGCGGCACCGGGGCGACCGGCTGGTGCTCAAGTGCCCACCGGGAAAGGAAAAGCCGGCTGAGCCTCCCCGAACCGACCGAGCAGCGGCTCGTGTGGTTCGTCCGGGAGGCGTGGCCGTCGCCGGGCACCGGTATCGAGCACACCGAAGGCGAGATCACCGGCGAGCCGCTGACGGTCGACGTCGAGTCCGACGGGCTGGTGGCGTTCGGCGACGGCATCGAGAGCGACGCGCTACGCCTCGGCTGGGGTCAGCGGCTGAGCGTCGGGCTCGCCTCCCGCCGGCTCCGCCTGGTGCGCTGAGCCGATCGCCAGCAGGCAACCGCCCGACAGCACGGCACCGCAGATCAGGTACACCGCGACGGCCCAGGTTCCGTAGCCCAGCAACGAGGTCGCGACGAACGGCGCCAGTCCTCCACCGAGCACGGCGCCGAGCTGGTAGCTCACCGCCACGCCGCTGAACCGCACCCGCGTCCGGAACAACTCGGCGAAGTAGGCCGCCATCGGCCCGAACAACGCTCCGGAGCCGATGAAGCCGAGCACCATCGCCGCGGTGAACCACCGCGCGTCCATGAGCCAGAACATCGGAAACGCGAACGCCGCCTGGAACACCGCACCGCCGAACATCACGGGCAACCGCCCGATCCGGTCCGACAGCCAGGCGAACACGGGTACGGAGACCACCTGCGCGAGCCCGCCGACCACCTGCGCCACCAGGAGGTCGTCCGGGGACATCCGCAGCGCCGCGCGGCCGTAGTTGATGGTGAAGACCGACAACACGAAGATGAAGATCTGGAAGCCGAGGTTCACGCCCGCACCGAGCAGCAGCACCCGCCACCTCGTGCGCACGACCTCGGCCAGCGGCAGCCGCGACTTCTCGGCGCGGGTGAAGCGCGGGCTCTCGGCCACCCGCAGCCTGATGTAGAGACCGATGCCGACCAGCACGACCGAGAACAGGAACGGCAGCCGCCAGCCCCAGGTCGGCAAGTCGGGGCCGGACACCCGCGACGACACGTACATCGCCAGGTTCGCCAGCACCAGGCCGATCGGCGACCCGATGAAGACCCAGCTGCCGTACCAGCCCCAGCGCCCCGGCGGCGCGTGCTCGACGGCCATCAGCGACGCGCCGCCCTGTTCGCCGCCCATGAAGAAACCCTGCAGGACCCGCAGCAGCACCAGCAGCGCGGGCGCCGCGATGCCGATCGAGGCGTAGGACGGCAGCAGCCCGATCAACGCCGTGGCGAGCCCCGTCACCGAAAGGGTGATCACGAGCATCGCTCGGCGGCCGAGCCGGTCGCCGAGGTGACCGATCACCGCGCCACCGAGCGGACGAGCCACGAAACCCGCGCCGAACGTGGCGAACGCCAGCAGCACGCCGACGCGACTGTCGAACTGCGGGAAGAAGATCTTGTTGAACACCAGCGCCGACGCCGTGCCGTACAAGAGGAAGTCGTACAACTCGATCGTGTTACCGATCGCGGACGCCACAGCTACTTTCCGTACCCCCGTCATCGTTCCAGCCTGGTCGAGGGATTGACACTGCGCAATGGCCCGGTCACCCTTCGCCTTACGTTCCTACTCTTCAGTAACGAGGTAGCAATGACGCGCCGAGTGACTGTCGTTTCCCTGCTCACCGTCCTGATCGCGGCACTCTTCGTCCCCACCGCCACGGCCGCGCCGAAGTACCGGAACTACGTCTCACTCGGAGATTCGTTCGTCTCCGGACCGTTCATCCCCCTGCAGCGACTCGACCCGCTGAGCTGTTTCAAGTCGACGCAGAACTACCCGTCCGTCGTCGCACGCGAGCTCGGCATCGCCGACTTCACCGACATCTCCTGCGGTGGCGCGCAGACGAAGGACATGTTCACCGCCCAGAGCGGCATCCCCGGCCAGTCCACCGCACAGCTGGCCGCGCTCAAGCCCGACACGGACCTCGTCACGGTCTCCATCGGCGGCAACGACATCGGCTTCATGGACATCATCCTGACCTGCGCCGGCAAGAGCCTGCTCGACCCGAACGGCGCGCCCTGCAAGGCGAACTACGGCGACGAGCTCGCGCAACGGGTCGACGCCACCGCCCCGAAGGTCGCCGCGGTGCTGAACGGCATCAAGCAGCGCTCGCCGAAGGCCAGGATCGTCGTGGTCGCCTACCTGCGGATCCTGCCGCCGTCCGGCGGCTGCTGGCCGATCGTGCCCATCTCGAAGGGCGACGTGCCGTACCTCGACAACGTGCAGAAGCAGCTCAACGGAATGCTCGGCGCCCAGGCCGAGGCCGCCGGTGCCACTTTCGTGAACCCCTACGACATCAGCCTCGGTCGCGACACGTGCGCGGCACCGTGGGACAAGTGGGTCGAGGGCATCATCCCGACGAGCCCCGCGTTCCCGGTTCACCCGAACGCCAACGGCATGGCTGCGGTGGGTGAGCAGGTCGCCGCGGCACTCGCCGGGACGGAATCAACCGGCGTCTAGTTGCACACCGTTGTGGCGGTTTACACGATCTGGTGTTACCGCTGAGTTGGTTGGAGTTCCGGGTCTTCGCCACGCCAGAGTGGTGGCATGGCAAAGACCCGACTCCTGTTTGCCTGCCTCGCGCTCGCCGCGCCGGTCGTCCCCGCGACGGCCCAGGCAGCGCCTCCCCCTGCATCAGGCCTGGTGCTGTCGTTGCAGCCGGAGATGGGCATCCTCAGCACCACCCAGCTCAACTGCGAACCGGCAGGCGGGCTGCACAAGCACGCCAAGGAGGCGTGCGACCAGCTCATCCCCGTCGAGGGCGACTTCCGCCGGCTGCCCGGCAGCGGCGCGATGTGCACGATGGAGCTGAACCCGACCAAGGCGATCCTGCGCGGCAAGTGGCGCAACAAGAAGGTCGACTTCCAGCAGGTGTACTCGAACCCGTGCGTGGTGCGCGCGTTCACCGGCGAGGTCTTCGACTTCTAGGCCGCGTCACCGGTGTTCCAGCGCACCGCCGTCGCGCTGGAACACCGGTGACGTTCTACGTCGGCAACCCCCAAGACGGCGCCGGAGCACCGATCACCGGGCCGACGTTCAGGTCCGGCCTGTCGCCGTCGCGGTGGATGACGGCCTCCTCACCGCGCCCCAGCTCGATGCGCAGATCTCCGTTGGGCAGCACCGAAAAGCGCTTCGGGCGTCCCCAGCGGTCCCGCACCACCGGGTTACTGATGTCCGTCCGCACCACGCACGGCGCACCGGCCTCGCTGCGCAGCTTGATCCACCGCGTGGCGCCCTTCTGCCGTGAGGCCGACAGCAGGAACGCGCCCTGCGTCCGGAAGTTGCCGAGCGAGATCTCGGGCCACGGAACGGCCGGGAACACCCGGATCACGCCACCCCAGCTCTGGCACAGCATGTCGTACATGGACTGCACCGCGGACAACGGCGTCTCGATGACCGGACCGGACTCCTGGTACATCGTGTTCGGCTTGATGTACCGGCGCATCAGCTCACCGAGGTAGAAGTCCGCCTTGTCACCGCGCAACATCTGCGCGCTGATCGACGCCGCGCCGGTGAACGTGTAACCCTGCAACGCGCCCTCGAAGCTGATCCAGTGGTTCAGCGACGTCTCGATCACCTGCCGCTGCGCCGGGTCCTCCCACGTGACCTCGTAAAGCGGGTAGATCTGCAGCAGGTGCGAGTAGTGCCGGTGCGACTTCGCGAACGGCACCCCGGCGCCGATCATGAACCCGTTGGCGTCCACGGGATACGGCGTGAGGTTCGCGAGCGTGTCCTGCCATTTCGGGATCAACGGGTCGTTGACGCGCAACGACTTCGCGGACTCCAGCAACGTCCGGCAGCCCCACCGGATCAGCGCGAGGTCGTAGTTGGTGTCGGGCGAGTTCACGCCGTACTCGGGCGAGAACGTGATCGGCAGGTGCCACTTGCCGTCCGAGCCCCTGGTCAGGAAGTGGAAGTAGTAGTTGATGGCCCTGCGCAGCAACGGGAACAGCACGTTGCGCAGGATCCGGTCGTCCATGGTGTGCCGGTAGCTCAGCCAGACGTTGTGCAACGTCCAGGTCAGGTTGCCGACCTCGGGCGTCGGCACCTCCTGGCCGGGAACGCCGACGCCGTAACCGGAGTTGCCGATGCCCGCGCCGTTGTTGAGCACCGTGTCGGTGGTGCGCGGCATGCCGGCCGAGTCGTGCCGGTACTCGGCGGGAACCTGCTCGACGAGCGCGTCGCGGTACCTGTCGACCGAGTACGTGACGGCGTCGAAGTCGAGGTGGTTGGAGCCGTGGATCAGCCAGTACTCCAGCTGCACGTTGAGGTTCCACCACGTGTTGGGCCACGGCGTGTTCTCCAGCCACGGCCCGCAGGTCGCGATCGCGGGCGCCTCCCTGCGCGCCGCCGAGGCGAACTTGTAGAGCTGGATCCAGTAGAACGCCTGCAGTCTCTTGTCCGGAATGGACAGGAAGCTCCTGCGGTAGAAGTCGTGCCACCACAACCGGTGGTCGACGGCGAGACCGTCAACCGAGCCGCACCGGACGTTGCCGATCGCCTTGCGCACCGCGGTTTTCGCCGGATGTGACCACGCGACGCTGGTGAACAGCGTGCGTCTCGTGCCACGGGTGACCTCGCGCCACGCCGTCACGTGCTCGCCGCCCGCGTTCAACGGCTGCACGGCCAGTTGCACGTCACCGGAACTCGTGAGCTGCACGGGCGGGTTGTCGGTGAAGCCCGCCGGTGCGGGCTTGTTCCACTTCGGGTCGGTGCGCGGGCTGATCGCCTTGAGCGGGTGGAAGACCCACCTGAACGCGCGCTCGCCCTCGCTGGCCTGCACGTCGATCGCGTAGAGGTCGCGCTTGGTGTGAATGAACGCGCGGATCCTCAGGCTGCCCGCGGCGGTCGTGATCGTGCCGGTCAGCTCGGCGTTCCACAGGTCCAGGCGCAGGTCGACGCCGGTGATCGCGCCGACGGGTTCGAGCGTGAAGTAGCCGATGGGCAGCCGGGCGAGGCCGAACAGCGCCCCGAACTCCGGCCGGTGGTCCTGCACCTGGGAGTGCTGGACGTTGAACCTGATCGCGTTGGCGTTCGGCTCGGCGTAGATGCCCGACCCCAGGAAGCCGTTGCCGAGGTACGGACCCTCGAACCAGGTCGTGGGCATCTTCTTCCAGATGAGATCCGATGACCCGATGAAGTCCTGCCAGTTGAAGCTTTCGCCGGCGGAGGCGCTGCCAGGGAGCAGCGTACTGCCCGCTACCCCGGCCAACGCGCCTCCGATCAGCGTGCGCCGGTTGAGTTCGACCACTTTCGGGCACCTCACTTCGCTGTGCGGTCAGGTCCTCGCGGCGGCGATTCATCGGATCTTTCGTGAGGTCCCGGTCTGAGTCAAGGGGCGTACCCGGGCACGAGACCACGGGGGCTTCGCGTTCACCGCGATCGGCTTCCCGATCACGTTCCTGCTGCTGGCCCTGGGCACCCGACGTATGCGACCACTCGTTCCCCACCGGCCGCGCCCTTGACCAATCAGGTTTGCAATGCAAACCTGATTGCAGTCGAGTGCAGTTGGGGGACTGATCATGACTGAAGATCCGCGGGGTCTGCTCGTCGAACTGGCCGCGATGCGCAAGCGCGTCCGCGCGGACCGGCACGGGTACTGGCTCGTCGCGCTGCTGTGCGGTTATCTCGCGGTCGTCCGGTGGTACCGGTGGCGGGCGGCGCAGGTCGGCGTGGAGACGCCGACCTCGCTCTACGCCCAGGTCACGATCTTCCTGCTGGTGCTGCCGCTGATCGGCGTTCCGGTACTGAGCAAGCTCTTCTTCGGCCTGGCCGACTGGCAGCTCGCGCTGCCGATCACCGCGGCGGTGATCGTGGCGGCGACGTGGCGCGTGCGCAGCGTCGTCTTCACGCTCGCGGTGCTCGTGCTGTTCGGTCTCGCGCACTTCGTGACGGTCTACCCGTACGGCCCGATGCTCGTGCTGGCCGCGGGACTGGCCGGGCTCGCCCACCTGGAACGCAGCGCGGTGTGCACGGTCACCGTGGCGATCTTCACCGCCACCGCGCTGTTCGTGAACGAGGCGAGCCGGTTCGGGTTCACCCGGCCGTACGCGGTCGAGCAGTACGCGAGCACCGCCCTGCCCGCGGTCGTGCTCCTGGCCGGGGGGATCATCGGATCCGTGCGACGGGAGATGGGCGGATGAGCGAGAACCCCACGGCGGGGCTGGACGACACCGTCCACCAGCGACACCGGCTCGGCGTGCTGACCATCGCGGCCGAGACGAAACGGGTGGAGTTCTCGTACCTCAGGTCGGTGCTGGAACTGACCGCGGGCAACCTGTCGCGGCACATCACCGTGCTGGAACAGGCCGGCCTGGTCGAGGTCGAGAAGGGCTACGAGGGCAAGCGCCCCAAGACGTGGCTGCACATCACCGAGGCCGGCCGCACCGCCCTCGCTGCGGAGATGGCCGCGCTGCGGGCACTGCTGGACCGGCACGACAGCCTCTAGAACTGCCTGCGGTACACCGAAACGTCGTCGCGCCACACGCCGAACTGGTCGGAGGCGGACTGCACGATCGTCATCTCGTTGAGGTTGCCCAGGATCCGCCACGCCCGCGCAACCGCTTGCGCGCCCGCGTAGGCGATCGTGCAGAACCGGCGCGGCTCGACCACCGTGCGCACGCGGTCGACCTTGCCCACGCTCATCGGCGTGTCCTGCCACAGGTCCAATGTGTACCCGGTGCGGATGGGATCACCCGACCCCAGCACGCCCTCGATGCTGACGATCAGCCGCTCGCCGTCCAGACTCAGGTCGTAGTGACCGCTTCGGGGTGGCGTGCCGCCGGTGTACGCGGAGCGTGCCGGATCGAGCACCCAGTGTCCGAGAAACGGCACGAGGTCGTCACTCATGTGTGTCTCCTTCACGGAACCTGCGCCACTGGCGGATTGTCCGGCGCATCGAGGTGGGCGACCATCACCCGATGAGTTATGAGACGGGCGTTCGGTGGAAGTGGATACCGTTCGTCGTGCTCGGCTTCGTGCTGCTGAGCTGGATCGTGTTCGAGGCGCTCGACCTGATCGACTTCGAGGGAGTGATCACGTGGGTGCGTGGCATCGACCCGGTGTGGGCGGCGGTGGCGATCTTCGTCCTGCTCGTCCTGGACGTGTTGCTGCCCGTGCCGTCCACTCCGCTCATCGTGCTGGCGGGAACGGCACTCGGCCTGCCGCTCGGGCTGGCACTCGCGATCGTCGGATCCCTGGGTTCCTCCGCCGCAGGATACGCGCTCGGGAGGTATGCCGGACCGTGGCTGGTGCGCCGCGTTGTAACCATTGAGGAACTAACCGAAATGCGGCGCTGGGGCCGTCAGTTCGGGCCCTGGTTCTTCGGGGTGGCGCGCGGCATTCCGATGATGGCGGAGACCGTGTCCGTGTCCGCGGGTGTCTCACGGGTGTCGTTTCAGTCCTTCATGTTCTACACCCTCGTCGGAACCGTGCCGATTTGCGCCGCCTACGTCTTCGCCGGTTCGAAAGCCGAGACGGTCGAGCAGATCGTGATGATCAGCGCGGTCGGCTTCCTGGTCACCGTCGGGCTGTTCTACCTGCTGCGACGACTCGTGAAGGCGTCGCCCTAGAAAAATCGCTGGCGCGGCGTGGTTGCATGGATGTGCGCCCGGTGCGCAGCGGAGGGTTACTTCTGGTTGCTCAGGTTCGACTCCTGAAGCCGGTTTCGGCCGGTCTTCGCTCACCTCGGTGAGCACGTCACCTTCCGCGACTTGATCTCGGGCGCCCACAACTCCATCCCCCCGGCCGAATTAAATCGCTGGCGCGGCGTGGTTGTATGAGAATCGCACCCGGTGCGAAGCCAACGGTTACTTCGTCTTCAAAACGCAAATGTCCCGTTGGCGGTTTGATCTCGGGAGCGCACAACTTCACACGTGTCCGGTGCGCAGCAGAGGGTTACTTCCACCTGGGATGGGCGGGTCGCAGGTTCGAATCCTGCCGGCCATCGCGGCCGTAGCTCAGTCTGGCAGAGCAGCAACGTACCTTCCGCGACCTTGATCTCGGGCACGTGTGGAGTTCGTGGGCTCCCCTTCTTTTGTTCTGAGGGGGAAGAGCCGATGGCGAAGTTCAACATCTTCCGCGCACGTCCGGCGGGCACCAGCCCGATCGCCACGGTGCCGACGCCGACCGTCCACACCTACGAGGGCGGTGACGGTCACGTCCGCGACACGAAGTCCGAGCTGTTCCTGCTCGCCGTGTCGAACATGGGCGGCGAGAACACCTTCTACGAGTCCGGCGCTCAGCGCGACACCCGGTTCGCTCAGCTCGTCCACGAGGCGGCGCTCACGGATCCCGTGTGGACCGCACGCCTGCTGAAGTGGCTGCGCGGCGAGGCGAACATGCGCACCGCGTCGCTCGTCGGCGCCGCCGAGTTCGTCCACGCCCGGCTCACCGCCTCCTCCGACGCGGGCGTCACCAACCGCGCGGTCGTCGAGTCGGTGCTGCAGCGCGCGGACGAGCCGGGTGAGCTCCTCGCCTACTGGACGAGCACGAACGGCCGACGCGTGCCGAAGCCGATCAAGCGCGGCATCGCCGACGCGGTCCGGCGGCTCTACGACGAGCGCGCGGTCCTCAAGTGGGACAGCGACGCCCGCGGCTTCCGCATGGCCGACGTGCTGAACCTCGTGCACCCCTCGCCCGCCGCGTCGTGGCAGGGCTCGCTGTTCCAGCACGTGCTGGACCGCCGCCGCACCCCCGACGTCGCGGTGCCGGAGGCGCTGCGCGTGATCGCGGCCCGGCGTGAGCTCATGACGTGGCCGGTCGAGCAGCGCCGGGCGTTGTTCGACCGGCCCGACGCGGCCGACGTGCTGCGCGGGGCCGGGATGACGTGGGAGGCCGTGGCCGGATGGCTGCAGGGTCCGCTGACGAGGCAGGTGTGGGAAGCGCTCGCGCCGTCGATGGGTTACATGGCGTTGCTGCGCAACCTGCGCAACTTCGACGAGGCGGGCATGTCCGACGAGGCGGCGGCGAAGGTCGCGGCACGGCTGGCCGACCCCGGCCAGGTCGCGCGCTCGCGGCAGTTCCCGTTCCGGTTCCTGTCGGCGTACGAGGCGGCACCGAGCCTGCGCTGGGGCCACGCCCTGGACCAGGCGCTGCAGGCGTCGCTCGCGAACCTGCCGGCACTGCCGGGCCGGTCGCTGGTCCTCGTCGACACCTCGGCGTCGATGACGCACGGCACGATCTCGGCGAAGTCGAAGGTCACCCCGGCCAAGGCCGCGGCGGTCTTCGGTGTCGCTCTGGGCGCCAAGGGCGAGCAGGTCGACGTCGTCGGGTTCGCGGACGGCACGTTCCGGCACGACGTTGCACGCGGAGCGTCGGTCATCCGCGAGATCGACCGGTTCCTGCAGCGGATCGGCGAGGTCGGGCACGGCACCGACATCGTCGGGTCGCTGCAGCGGACCTACCGGGGCCACGACCGCGTGTTCATCATCTCGGACATGCAGACGATCGGCGGCCACTACAGCCAGGGCGTCGCGGACGCCGTGCCGCGGCACGTGCCGATCTACGGCTTCAACCTGAACGGGTACCGGCAGGCGGCGTTCGCGACCGGCCGGGCCAACCGCCACGAGTTCGGTGGCCTGACCGACGCGACGTTCCGGATGGTTCCGCTGCTCGAAGCAGGCCAGAACGCCGACTGGCCGTTCTGAGATGAAGGGCGCCTTGTTCCACCTCAGGTGTGACAAGGCGCCCTTCATCGACCACTAACTATCAGTTAGTATGCAGGTGTGGAGTACAACGTGTTCGCCAAGGCGTGCCCGTCGCGCCCGACGCTGGAGCACGTCACCGGCAAGTGGGGCAGCCTGACGCTGGGCGCCCTCGTGGACGGGTCGCTGCGGTTCAACGAGCTGCGCCGCAGGGTCGACGGAGTCAGCGAGAAGATGCTGTCGCAGACGCTGCACGCGCTGGAACGGGACGGTCTGGTGCACCGCGAGGCGCAGCCGACGAACCCGCCGCGCGTCGACTACAGCCTCACGCCGCTCGGCCGCGAGACGGCCGAGCGGTTGCTGTCGCTGATCCACCTGCTCGAAGCGCGCATGCCGGACGTGCTCGAAGCACAGCGCGCGTACGACAGCCGCAAGTAGGGTTCACCACTCGACGATCAACCGGTCCGGCACGCGCATGCGCAGGTCCGGCCGGAACGTGACGGGCTGGCCCGGTGCGAGCCGCAGTCCGGGCAGCCGGGACGACAGCTGTTCCAGCGCCACACGGGTTTGCATGCGCGCGAGTGGCGCGCCGACGCAGAAGTGCGCTCCCGCACCGAGTGAGAGGTGCACGGTCGGCATCTGCCGTGACGGGTCGAACGACTCCGGGCACTGGTAGACGGCCTCGTCGCGGTTCGCGGCGCCCAGCAGCAGCTGCACCTTCGCCCCCGCCGGCACCGGATGTCCCCCGATCTCGGCATCCTCGGTGGCGTGCCGGAAAAGGCTCACCATCGGGCCTTCGTAGCGCAGCAGTTCCTCGATCACGGACGGGATCGTGGCGGGGTCGTCGACGATGTCGATCCAGTGCCTGCGGCGGCCGGCGAGCAGCGAGCGCAGGCCGAGCGCGAGCACGTTGACCGTCATGCCGAAGTCCGCCAACGGTTTCTGCTCTTCCGGTGACAGGGTGCCGATCGCGTGCCGCATCACCGCGGCGGGGAACGGGTCGGCGAACAGCGGTACGAAGTCGCCGTGGCCGTAGCGCGGGAAGCCGTCGATCAGGCGGTCGGCGCAGTCGCGGACCAGCGGTTCCAGCTCGGCCATCCGCCGCGCCGAGAAGGCGCCCTGAAGTGCTTTGCGCACCTGGGGATCCAGGTGGTGGGACGTGGCGACGAAGCTCGGGTCTCTCAGCACCCGCACGACGTCGCCGTACCGGCTGACCACCCAGTAACCGTTCTTCTCGCTGAAGAACACCGGTTCGCACGCCCGGAAGTGCACGAACAGCGGGTACGGGTTCGCGATGTGCTGCGAGTTCAGAGGCTCGTACGCGGTGACCACAAAGCGCGAGTGTGGCAGCGGGCGTGCGTCACGAAAGTGCACATGGCGCAGTTGAGACGCACGCCCGCCAAAGTGTCGTGGAAACTCAGCACTCGATGACGTTGACGGCGAGGCCGCCACGCGCGGTTTCCTTGTACTTCACCGACATGTCCTTGCCGGTGTCGCGCATGGTCTTGATGACCTTGTCCAGCGACACGAAGTGCGAGCCGTCGCCGCGCAACGCCATGCGCACCGCGGTGATCGCCTTGATCGACGCGACGGCGTTGCGCTCGATGCACGGGATCTGGACCAGGCCGCCGATCGGGTCGCAGGTCAGGCCGAGGTTGTGCTCCATGGCGATCTCGGCGGCGTTCTCGACCTGTTCCGGGGTGCCACCGAGGACCTCGGCGAGCCCGCCGGCGGCCATCGAGCAGGCCGAGCCGACCTCGCCCTGGCACCCGACCTCGGCGCCGGAGATCGAGGCGTTCTCCTTGAACAGCACGCCGATCGCGCCCGCGGTGAGGAGGAACCTGACGACGCCGTCGTCGTTGGCTCCCGGCACGAACTTCGTGTAGTAGTGCAGGACCGCCGGGACGATGCCGGCCGCGCCGTTGGTCGGCGCGGTGACGACCCGGCCGCCGGCCGCGTTCTCCTCGTTGACCGCCAACGCGAAGAGCGTCACCCAGTCCATGACCCGCAGCGGGTCGGTGACGAAGTGCTCGCCCTCCAGCCGCTTGCGCATCTCGGCGGCGCGGCGGCGGACCTTGAGGCCGCCGGGCAGGACGCCGTGCTCGGTGCAGCCGCGTTCCACGCACTCCTGCATCACGTGCCAGATGTGCAGAAGTCCTTGGCGCACCTCGTCTTCAGTCCGCCACGACAGCTCGTTGGCCATCATGATCTCGCTGATCGACAGACCGGTCTCCCGGCAGCGCGCGAGCAGTTCGTCACCGGTGAGGAACGGGTGCGGCAACGGCGTGGTGTCCGGCTTGATCCGGTCGGTGCCCGAGGCGTTCTCGTCGACGACGAAACCGCCGCCGACCGAGTAGTACACGGCGTGCTCGACGGACTCGTCGCCCTTGTAAGCCTCGAAGCTCATCCCGTTGGGGTGCAACGGAAGCGACTTGCGGCGGTGCATGACGAGGTCGCGGTCGTGCACGAAGCCGATCTCGTGCACGCCGCCGAGCCGCAGCCGCCCGCCGGTGACGATCTCCTCGACGCGGGCCGCCGCGACCGTCGGGTCGACCTCTTCCGGCAGGTTGCCCTCCAGGCCGAGGAACACGGCCTTCGGGCTGCCGTGGCCGTGCCCGGTCGCGCCGAGCGAGCCGAACAGCTCGACGTGCACGCGGTCCACTTCGGACACACGCGCGCCGAGCTTCTCGACGAACATCGCCGCCGCGCGCATCGGGCCGACGGTGTGGGAGCTGGACGGTCCGATGCCGACGGAGAACAGGTCGAAAACGCTGATCGCCACTGATCAGTCCTTGGTCAGTTCCGCGTACTTGGCGGCGGTGAGCAGGTTCTCCGCGGACTCCACGCGCACGCGGAAGAGCCAGCCCTGGCCGTACGGGTCGTTGTTGATGATCGCCGGATCGTCCACGACCGCGCCGTTGACCTCGATGACCTCACCGGTGACCGGGGAGAACAGGTCGCTGACCGACTTGGTGGACTCGAGCTCGCCGCACACCTCGTTCGACACGACCTTCGCGCCCACCTCGGGCAGCTGGACGAACACGATGTCGCCGAGCGCGTCGGCCGCGTAGGCGGTGATGCCGCAGGTCAGCGGGTCCTGGGTACCCGGCGTCCAGTCGACCCACTCGTGCTCGTGGGTGTAGAGCAGGTTCTCGGGGAACTCCACGACGACTCCTCTGGCTATGACGGCTCGGTCTGGTAACAGCCCCCTCCGCCGTGCAGAGTTGCCTACCCCGAGCGGTCTTGCTGCCTGAGAGTGTGCGGGAGCTTGCCCCTTCGGCGCCCCGACTTCTTCGTCGAGGTCTCTCCCACTCGGGTTCTGGTGCCTCACGGGCACCGCGGCCGGTCTTCAGTTCTCGAGCGCGAACGCTATGTGCGGCCACCGCCAAGTGTCAACGCGAGACGGTTGACATCGGGGAGAGCGCTGCCATGGTGAGTGCAGGCAGACATCGGAGGTCTCATGCGGAAACCGTTCATCGTCGCCTTGCTCACCACACTGGTGCTGACTCCCGTCCCCACCGCCACGGCTGCGGAGGCACCGGCTCCCGTCACCGTTCCCATCAGCCACCTCTTCGACAACGACGGCATCGACACGGCGTCGGACCGGACCGGGAACTTCGACGGTTCCGGCTACGCGTTCCCCGCGGAAGCACTGCCGTCCGGGCAGGTCACGGCCGATGGCGTGCCGTACCTCTTCCCGGGAAATTCACAGACCAAGAACAACAACGTGGTCGCTCTCGGCCAGCGGATCGACCTGCCGCGAGGGCACTACCTGACCGTGCACCTGCTCGTGGCGTCCTCGTACGGAGCGGCCGGCGGTACCGCCACCGTGCACTACGCGGACGGGTCCTCGACCACCGGAGCGATCAGCGGGCCCGACTGGTATTCGGGCAGTGGTCCGATCTCCGCGCCGTTCCGGTACTCGCCGGGCGGCCGTGACGAGCACCCCGTGTCGATCGGCACCGCACAACTGTGGGCGGATCCCCAGAAGGAGGCGGTAGCCGTCACGCTGCCGGTGACGAGCCCGGCCGCGGAGGGCAAGTCCTCGCTGCACGTGTTCGCGCTGTCGGTGCAGCCGGCGGGCAAGGGGCAGGTGCTCGCGGTCCGTGCCGCGCGCAGCACGACCAAGCTGCCGCGCGTGGGCGGTCAGACGATCGAGGCGACCGTCGTGAACCTCGGTGACCAGTGGGTGTCCAACATCTCCGTGCGCGCCGAGGGACTGGGGGTCGTGACGCTGCAGCCGGCGTCGGTGAAACGGCTCGCGCCCGGCGAGGAGGCGCGGGTGCGGATCGGGATCCACGCCTACCGGACCGGCACGTTCGACGGGAAGGTGACGGCGCGGTCGGGCCGCGTCTCGGCCTCGCAGAACGCCAGGTTCTCCCTGGGCGTCGCCGACTACCAGGCGATGGACGCGTCGTTGGCCGCGCACGAGTCGCCGTACTGGTTCGACGACGCCAAGTTCGGGATCTTCATCCACTGGGGGCTCTACTCGGTGCCCGCGTGGTCGCCACCGGGTGAGCAGTACGCGGAGTGGTACTGGCAGTGGATGCAGGACCCGAACAACGCGGTGAACCCGTACCACGCGGCGACGTACGGCAAGGACTTCGCCTACGACCAGTTCATCCCGCAGTTCACCGCCGCGAAGTTCGACCCGCGCGAGTGGGTGCGGCTCTTCGAGGAGGCCGGGGCGAAGTACTACGTGCTGACCTCCAAGCACCACGAGGGTTTCGCGCTGTGGGACTCGAAGGTGTCCGGCCGTGACGCCGTCGACCTCGGCCCTCATCGCGACCTGGTGAAGGAGCTGTTCGACGCGTCGCGCAAGTACACGCCGGGCCTCAAGAACGGGCTCTACTTCTCGATGCCCGAGTGGTTCAACCCGGACAGCCCGTGGAGCGGCCACGCGCCGCGCAACCCGTGGAGCGGAGCCCCCGAGCCCTACACCGGCTACCAGGCAGGACGTGACTTCGTGCACGACTACCAGGCACCGCAGATGACCGAGCTGGTCGACGGGTACGACCCGGACGTCATCTGGTGCGACATCGGCGGCGCGAACGACTCGCGGCGGGTGCTGGCGGACTACTTCAACAAGGCCAAGAACCGGGCGGTGCCCAAGGACGTGACGGTGGACGACCGGTGCGGCATCCAGACCCACGACTACACGACGCCGGAGTACGCGACGTACCCGAACACCGTGGTGAAGAAGTGGGAGGCCTCGCGCGGCCTCGACCCGCGCTCGTACGGGTGGAACCGGGCGACGCCGGACTCGATGTACATGACCGCGGACGAGGTGATCCGCACGCTGGTCGACACGACGTCCAAGAACGGCAACTTCCTGCTGGACATCGGCCCGAGGGCGGACGGCTCGATCCCCGAGATCATGCAGCAGCGGCTGCGCGAGACGGGCGCCTGGCTGCGCACGAACGGCGAGTCGATCTACGGCACGACGTACTGGTCGCGGATGGCCCAGCTGGGTTCGCTGCGGTTCACGGTAAAGCCGAACGAGGCCTTCTACATCACCTCGCTGGCCCAGCCGGGCCCACAGCTCGTGGTCGACGCTCCGGTGCCGATCAAGGACGGTGACCGCGTCACGCTGCTGGGCTGCGACAAACCCCTGAAGTGGACCCGATCGGGTGGAAAACTCGTGGTGGACGTGCCTGCGGGCGTCGGCGAGCACGCATGGGTGTTCAAAGTGGCTTTGTCCTGACAGAACAACCGGACAGTGACGGGATAGTGCGATCCGCACGGTGACATGACCTTCCGGCTGCCTCAGATTGGTGCACAGAGGCCAGCCCGAACGGAGGAGTCATCGTGCGGATCGCAGTTCCCCGCGAGATCAAGAACCACGAGTACCGCGTCGCCCTCACCCCGGCGGGCGCTCACGAGCTGACCAGCCGCGGCCACGACGTGTTCGTCGAGCAGGGCGCCGGTCTGGGTTCCGCGATCACGGACGAGGAGTACCTCGCCGCGGGCGCCAAGATCCTCGCTTCGGCCGACGACGTGTGGGCGGAGGGCGACATGGTCCTCAAGGTCAAGGAGCCCATCGCCGAGGAGTACCCGCGGCTGCGCGCCGGCCAGACCCTCTTCACGTACCTGCACCTCGCCGCCGACAAGCCGCTGACCGAGGCGCTGCTCGCGTCCGGCACCACGGCCATCGCCTACGAGACCGTGCAGCTGCCGAACCGCGCGCTGCCGCTGCTCGCCCCGATGTCCGAGGTCGCGGGCCGGCTGGCCCCGCAGGTCGGCGCGTTCTCCCTGATGAAGCCCTCCGGCGGCCGCGGCGTGCTGCCCGGTGGCGTCCCCGGCGTCGCCCCGGCCCGCGTGGTCGTGATCGGCGGCGGCGTGGCGGGCCTCAACGCCGCCACCATCGCCGTCGGCATGGGCGCGGACGTGCAGATCCTCGACACCAACGTCGACCGCCTGCGCCAGATCGACGCCCAGTTCCAGGGTCGCCTGCGCACGCTGGCGTCCAACTCGTTCGCCATCGAGCAGGCCGTCCGCGAGGCCGACCTGGTCATCGGCGCCGTGCTGGTGCCGGGTGCCGCTGCCCCGAAGCTCGTGTCGAACGCGCTGGTCGCCGACATGAAGCCGGGCTCGGTGCTCGTCGACATCGCGATCGACCAGGGCGGTTGCTTCGAGGACTCCCGTGCCACCACGCACGCCGAGCCGACCTACGAGGTCCACAACTCGGTCTTCTACTGCGTGGCGAACATGCCCGGCGCCGTCCCGCGCACCTCGACCTACGCCCTGACCAACGTCACGCTGCCCTACGCGGTCGCGCTGGCCGACAAGGGCTGGGAGAAGGCGCTGAAGGACGACCGTTCGCTGGCCCTGGGCCTCAACGCCCACGCCGGTCAGCTGACCAACGGCCCGGTGGCCGAGGCGACCGGCCTCGTGCACACGCCGCTGGAGACCGTTGTCTGAGACCAACTGAATGAATGAGGCCCCCGCACGCGATCAAGGCTGCGGGGGTTTCGCCTTTCCTCCGGCCAGATACCGCTCGCAGCGCTCGGCGAACGTGAGGTCGTTCGGTGCGAGCCGCGTTCTCGCGATCATCTCGCGCGGGTCGTGCGCACCGGCCTCCACGACGAAGCCGCGGTGCTCGTCGAAGTACGCGCCACCGCCGAGATCCGCTGCCGCGAGTGCGATCGCGATGCAGAGCACCACGCGAGCGCGCCGCAGCAGAGCGGTGACCTCAACGGGCCGCCGGAGCGAGCCGTCGACGGACCAGCTCACGACCGCAGCGCCGTGACGCGCGCCTTGATGCCGTCGATCACGCAGTCCAGCCCGAACTCGAACTGCCCCTCCAGCGACCACACCTCCTGCTCGCCGAGCATCGCGACGTAACGGGGGTGCTTCTCCCGGTACAGGTCGGCGATCTTGCCCAGGTCCGGCGGCGGGGCGTCCATCCCGCCCCTGGCGGTGAAGTTCACCTCGGCGATCGCGTGGCCCATGACGTAGCTGGACACCGCCGACACCGACTGCGCCGCCGCGGCGATCGACAGGCCGGCGCGCAGCATGGTTTCAAGCATCGAGTCCGCCATCGCCACGGCGTTCGGGCCGATGCTGTTGAACTCGCCGATGCCGCGGACCCACCACGGGTGCTTGAGCGCGAGATGACGCAACGAGTGCATCATCCCGCGCAACGCGGGCTCCCAGTCGGCGTCGGGCGCAGGCAGGTCGAACTCGCCGTAGATCTCGTCGAGGCAGAGCTCGATCAACGCGTCCTTCGTCGGCACGTGCCAGTACAGCGACATCGGGGCGGCACCGAGCTCGGCGGCGAGCTTGCGCATGGACAGCTTCTGCAGGCCGTGCTCGTCCAGCACCTCCACGGCCTTGCGGACGATCACCTCCCGGCTCAGCCCGAGGGGCTGGCCGCTGCCGGGTCTCGGTTTGCCGAACCACACGCTGTCCACACCGGCGATCCTAGGCACGTCGCAACAACACGCTGGCCACAACACCTCCCAGGAACACCGCGACCGCGCCGATGACGAGGCTCACGCTCATGCCGGACGAGAACGCGTCGCGCACGACCGTGATGTCCGCCCCGCTGTGCAGTGCTTCGGAGAGGGACCGCGACGGGACGCCGTCCGGCAGCGCGGCGGCGAACCGGGCCGACAACAGCGCGCCCAGCACGGCGATGCCGAACGAGGAACCCAGTTCCGTCAGCGTGCTCGACAACCCGGACGCGATACCCGCGCGTTCCGGCGGGATGGAACCCATCAGCGCGTTGACCGCAACCGGTTGCGCCACACCGACTCCGACGCCGATGAGGACGAGCCCGGCCAGCGTCGGCGGGTAGGTGTTGCCGATCGACAGCAGCACCACGCCGCCTGCGACGATCGTCATGCCGAGCAGCATCGCCTTGCCGGCGCCCAGCTTCAGCACGAGCTGGCCCAGGGTGTTGCTGGTGACGAGCAACGCGATCGCCATCGGCGCCACGCGGACACCCGCCTCCAACGGGCTGTAGCCGAGCACGCCCTGAAGGTGTTGCGTCAGCAGGAAGAGCGAGCCCGCCATGCCGAACGCGGCCAGCACCCCCGACGCCACCGCACCGGTGAAGCGGCGGTCTTTGAAGAACCCGAGGTCCAGCATCGGTTCCGCGGTGTGCCGTTCCCACCACGCGAACGCCGTCATGGCGACCACGCCGAGCGCGACCGGCACCCCGAACTCCGGCGAGCCGAACCCGTGCTCCGGCACCGAGATCACCGCGTACACCAGCGAGACCATGCCGATGATCGACAGGATCGAGCCGACGACGTCGGGCCTGCGCACGGCCGGGTCCTTCGACTCCGGCACCAGCGCCGCGACGGCCGCGATGGCGAGGGCCGCCACCGGCACGTTGATGAGGAACACCGAACCCCACCAGAAGTTCCTGATGAGCGCGCCGCCGATCACCGGACCGGCCGCGAAGCCGAGGCTCGTGACCGCGGCCCAGATGCCGATGGCCTTCGGGCGTTCCCTCTCGTCGAACAACTGCATCAGCACGGCCAGCGTGCCGGGCATCAGCATCGCGGCACCGACGCCCATGAAGCCGCGTGCCGCGATCAACGCCTGCGGCGAACCCGCGCAGGCCGCCACGGCGCTGCCCGCGCCGAAGAGCAGAAGACCGGCCAGCAACGCCTTCTTGCGGCCGAACCGGTCGCTCAGGCTGCCGGTCGTGAGCAGCAGGCCCGCCAGCGCGAGCGAGTACGCGTTGATCATCCACTGGATGTCGGCGGTGCTGGCGTGCAGTCCCGTGGAGATCGACGGGATCGCCACGTTCAGCACGGTGTTGTCGAGCACCACGACCATCACGGACAGGCAGAGCACGCCGAGCACGGCCCAGCGCTGGGGGTGCGGGCGCACCCCGACCTCCTCGGTCGTCGAAGTCATCTCATCCCCCTTACGGTGTACGAGCACCTTACAGCGTACGAGACCTCGCGACGCAAGGAAGTCTGCGGAAGCGATCGTGGTGGCGCACAGAACCGTGAAGGCGCACAGCGCCTGAACCTGCGGGGGTTCGGGGGTCGTCCCCCCGACAAACACTGCGGGCCTCGGCGAAGTTGGCCGAAGGCCAACGAGCACCGAGGCCCGCGTACGTAAAGGGCGGCCGCGCTCAACCAGCCTGGGGGTCACTGGGAGCGGGGCCGCCGGAACCAAATATAGCGGGCCCGGCACGGCCGCGCCCAGCACCCCCGCCCAAACGCGCACAGAAAGTTTCCCCGACTGGACCACTGCCCGTGTTCGGCCCGTCCAGCAAACGAGTGAATTCCCCCGCCCGCGGTGCGGCGAGCAGGGCCGACAGCCGATGAAGACGGAGTCGGGTGTCCCTCGAAGGGAGATTCCATGGCTGAACCACAGGGATGGATCCACTGCCACGACCCGTTCGGTCGAGACAGATCGATGACCGTTCTGGTGGAGAACGACCGAGTTCTGCTGGTCACACCGCCGGGTGAGACCGCTGTGATGTCCGCCACTCAGACGCGACGGCTGGGCTCCTTGCTCGACCAGGCCACGGCGAAGATGTGATGGACCGGATCCTGCGAGAGGCGGTGCTGCAAAGGCTGGCACTGCTGGACAAGGTGGCCGAGCACGGCGAGGCCGAGGCGCTGGTTCCGCTGGCCCGCGCGGAGATCCACCGTCTGGCGGACGGCTGGCGCCTGCTGCTGACGGTGCACCAGCCCGACGAGGACGGCCGGTGCCGGGCGTGTCCCGGCTGGCTGCGGCGCCGGCGGTGGCCGTGCCAGGTCTGGAACATGGCGCACCAGCACCTGATCGGAGAAGGTCTGCCGCATCGCGAACGGCGGCTGCCGTTGCGCAACCCTTTCACCCGATCGGGGACGATCGAGGTTCCCGAGGAGACACCGGTCGAGCTGACCACCGAACTGCCGCCGATCCTGACCGACCTGCCACCCGTGGTCCACCGCGCGCCGGTGGTGTCGCGACCGAAGCACGCACTGCCCGACTGACCTTCGGGCAGGATGGGCCGCATGCATGACGGCAGCGGCCTCATCGCGGTCCAGAACCTGACGAAGCAGTTCGGTTCTGTCACGGCGGTGCAGAACCTGAGCTTCACCGTGTCCCCCGGCAGCGTGACGGGCTTCCTCGGCCCGAACGGTGCGGGGAAGACGACGACCCTGCGGATGTTGCTGGGGCTGGTGAAGCCGACGGGTGGCACGGCGACGATCAACGGACGGCAGTTCCACCAGCTCGGCCAGCCCGGCCGCGTGGTCGGTGCGGTGCTGGAGGCGCAGGGGTTCCACCCGCGCCGGACCGCGCGCAACCACCTCCGCGTCTACGCGGCCGCGATCGGCGTTCCCGACGAGCAGGCCGACCAGGTCCTCGGCCTGGTCGGCCTCGGCGGCGCGGCCGACCGCGCGGTCGGCGGGTTCTCGCTCGGCATGAAGCAGCGGCTGGCGATGGCCACCGCGTTGCTGGGTGACCCGCAGGTGCTGGTGCTGGACGAGCCCGCGAACGGCCTCGACCCCGAGGGCATCGCGTGGCTGCGCACGTTCCTGCAGTCGTACGCGCGCATGGGTCGCACGGTGCTGATCTCCAGCCATCTGCTCGCCGAGGTCGAGCAGACCGTCGACCAGGTCGTGATCATCTCGCGCGGGCAGACCATGTACTACGGACCGTTGGACCACCTGCGCCAGCAACAACAACGCCGTGTTCTCGTGCAGCCGTCGGACGTCAACGCGCTCGCCACCGCGTTGCGCGAGGACGGTGTCCAGACGATCGAGCAGCTCGTGGACGGCCGTATCGCCGTGTCCGGAGTGGATGCCAAGCACGTCGCGGACGTCGCGTTGCGCGCGGGCGTGTCCGTCTACGGCATCCAGGAGGAGCAGGTCGACCTGGAACGGCTCTTCTTCCAGCTCACCAGTGGCCAGTACGCCGGGTACGCGCCGGCTCCGTATCAGCAGCAGCAGCAGCAGCAGGGTGGTTGGGCCTGATGGGCAACCTCGTACAGGCGGAACTTCGCAAGACGACGACCACGAGCCTGTGGTGGGGACTGCTGATCCCGACCGTGCTGGTGGCGTTGGGCGGTGGCCTGCTCTCCGGCCTGATCGGCCGGTGGTTCGTCGATCTCACGTCGACCGCGGACGCCGAGCAGCTCTCGGAGATGCTCGGGGTCACGCCGGACCAGTGGAAGTTCTCGCTGTTCGGCATCGCGCGCTCGATCAACCTCGCCACGGTGTTCCCGTTGATCTTCGGTGCGCTGGCGATCTCCGGTGAGATCGGCAGGCGGACGATCACGACGACGTTCCTGACCGCGCCGTCGCGGATGCACACCATGCTGGCGAAGATGCTGGTCTACGCGCTGTGGGGCGCGATCTACGGGCTGGCGATCATGGGGTTCGTCGCGCTCGGCGTGGTGCTGACCAGCACGTCGGGTCAGCTGCCCGACGCCGGTGGCTGGGCGATGCTCACGCTGGTCTGCGTGCTGTCGTCGATCCTGATGACGATGTTCGGCATCGGGCTGGGCGCGCTGGTGCCGAACGTCGCCGGCGTGACCGTGCTGCTGATCATGTACTTCGTGGTGGTCGAGAACGCGCTGCTGCTCGGGCTGCGGATCGCGGGCACGCCGGAGACGCTCGTCGGGTTCCTGCCGAACGGGTCGGTGAACGGGCTCACCGGCTCGGTCGTCGTCGACCTGTTCCTGGCCAAGGCCGGTGTGGTGCCGGAGGAGGCGATCACGTTCCTGCGGATGTTCGCGGGCGCGGGTGGCGCGCAGGCGTGGTGGCTGTCGGGACTTATCTTCCTCGGCTGGGTGGCGGTCGTCTTCGGCGGCGGCTGGGCGCTCACCGCCCGCAAGGACATCACCTGACCTGCGCTTTTACAAGATCTACTTGACTGTCGGACCGCGTCCGTAGTCTTGGCTGCGTGACCGAGGGCTGGATCCGCCGACTGACCGCGGCCTGCTGGCGGCACCCCCGGCTGGTGGTGCTGTCGGTGCTCGCCGCGGTCGTCGGCGTCGGGCTGCAGGCGGCGGGCCCGTTGCTGCTCAAGACCGCGATCGACGACTCGACGGCCGGCCGCACGGATCGCCTGTGGGCGTTGATGGTGGCGCTGGTCGCGCTTGAGCTGCTCACCTTCGGGTCGGCGTTCCTGCGCCGCTACCTGGGCGGGCGGCTGGCGCTGGGCGTGCAGCACGATTTGAGACTCGGCGTGTTCTCGTCGGTGCAGCGGCTCGACGGCGCGAAGCAGGACGAGCTGAGGACCGGGCAGATCGTGTCGCGGTCGATCACCGACCTGCAGCTGGTGCAGTCGTTGCTGATGATGGCGCCGCTGGCGGTCGGCACGGTGGTGTTCGCGGTGGCCGCGCTCGCCGCGATGCTCTACCTGTCGGTGCCGCTCACGTTGGTCGCGCTGGTCGTGCTGCCGCTGGTGGCGTGGCTCGCGGGCCGGACGCGGCTGACGTTGTTCCCGGCCACGTGGTCGGCGCAGCAGCGGGCGGCGGATCTCGCGCAGCACGTCGAGGAGACCGTCACCGGCGTGCGCGTGGTGAAGGGCTTCGGCCAGGAGGCGCGCGAGGTGGCGCGGCTGGAGAAGCACGCTCGGGCGCTGTTCGCCGAACGGATGCGGGCCGCCCGGTTGTCCTCCCGGCCGCTCGCGACCGTGACGGCGCTGCCGTTGCTGGGCCAGGTCGGCGTGCTGGCGCTGGGCGGCTGGCTCGCGTTGCACGGGCAGGTCACGCTGGGCACGTTCCTGGCGTTCACGACGTACGTGGCGAACCTGGTGGGCCCGACCAGGATCCTGTCCGGGCTGGTGGTGTCCGCGCAGCTGGCGCGGGCCGGGGTGGAGCGGGTCTACGAGCTGATCGACTCGCAGCCGGACGTGACGGACGGGCCCGGCGAGGTGCCCGACGGCCCGCTCGGCGTCACGTTCTCCGACGTGAGCTTCGGCTACGCCCGCAGCGAGCCGGTCCTGCAGGACTTCTCGATCTCGGTCGAGCCGGGCGAGACGCTGGCCCTGGTGGGCACCGCGGGATCCGGCAAGTCGACGGTTTCCCTGCTGCTGCCCCGGTTCTACGACGTGCACTCCGGTGCCGTGCGGGTGGGTGGTGCCGACGTCCGCACGTTGCGCCTGGAGTCGTTGCGCGGCGCGGTGGGCGTCGTCTTCGAGGAGGCTTTTCTCTTCTCCGACACGGTGTTCGCGAACATCGCGTACGGCCGGCCCGACGCCTCGCGGGCGGAGGTCGAGCGTGCCGCGAAGGCCGCGGAGGCGCACGAGTTCATCGAGGCCCTGCCGCTCGGGTACGACACGGTGGTGGGCGAGCGCGGTCTCACGTTGTCCGGCGGCCAGCGCCAGCGCGTGGCCCTCGCCCGCGCGTTGCTGTCCGATCCCCGCATCCTCGTGCTGGACGACGCGACGTCCGCGGTGGACACCGCGACCGAGGCCGCGATCCACGCCACGCTGGCCTCGGTGACGGCCCATCGCACGACCCTGCTGGTGGCCCACCGCCGTTCGACGCTGTCCCTGGCGGACCGGATCGCGGTGCTGGACGCGGGCCGGGTGGTCGACATCGGCACCCACGAGGAGCTGACGGCGCGCTGCGCCCTCTACTGCGACCTGCTGGCGGGTCCGGACGAGGCGATCGAGTCCACGGCCCCCGTGACCACGGGTGAGCTGTGGCCGGAGTTGTCGCAGGAGGAGCTCGACCGGCGCCTGCTCGACGACGCCAGGACGACGGCTCCCGCCGCGTCCGGTCGCCGTGGCGGTGGCGGCGGTGGCGGCGGGATGTCCGCGCTGGCCGGCGGCCCGCCGACACCGGAGCTGCTGGCCCAGGTGCGGTCGTTGCCGCCCGCCACCGAGGTGCCGGTGCTGCACGGCGAGGACCCGAAGGCCCCCGATCCCGGCTTCCGCCTCGCGCGACTGCTGCGCCCGGTCCGCTGGGCACTGGCCGGGGTGGGCCTGCTGGTGGTGCTGGACGCGTTGGTGGGCATGGGTTTACCGGCGCTGGTCCGCCTGGGCGTCGACGGCGGCGTGGTGAAGGGCACCGAGTCCGCGCTGTGGCTGGCGGTCGGCCTGGGCGTCGGTCTGGTGGTGGTCGGCTGGCTGACCACGACGAGCAGCACGGTGTTCGCGGCCCGCCTGGGCGAGCGCCTGCTCTACCTGCTCCGCGTCCGCAGCTACGCCCACCTGCAACGGCTCGGCCTCGACTACTACGAGCGCGAGATGGCCGGCCGCATCATGACGAGGATGACGACGGACGTCGACGCCCTCTCGACGTTCCTGCAGACCGGCCTCGTCACCGCCGTGATCAGCCTGTTCACCGTCGTGGGCATCACCGCGGCCCTGGTGGTCACCGACGCGTCGCTGGCCCTGATCGCCCTCGCGGTCCTCCCGGTCCTGCTGGTCGCGACCGTGATCTTCCAGCGCCTCTCCTCGACCGCGTACGCCGAAGCCCGCGAACGCGTGAGCGCCGTCAACGCCGACCTCCAGGAGAACGTCTCGGGCCTGCGCGTCTCCCAGGCGTACACGCGAGAACGCCACTCAGCCGTGGCCTTCGCCGAGCGCAGCGACGCCTACCGCCGCTCCCGCCTGCGCGCCCAGCGCTACATCGCCACCTACTTCCCGTTCGTGGCGATGCTCTCCGGCGTGGCCCAGGCGGTGGTCCTGGCCGTGGGCGCCCACCGAGTGGCCACCGGCACCCTGACGCCGGGCGTGCTGCTGGCGTTCCTGCTGTACCTGGGCCTGTTCTTCAGCCCGATCCAGCAGCTCTCCGGAGTCTTCGACGGCTACCAGCAGGCCCGCGTGGGCCTGCGCCGAATCGGCGACCTGCTCCGCACGCCGAGCACCGTCGAGCCGCCGGCCTCACCCGTCCCGGTCCCGCCCCGCCTGCGCGGCGAGGTGGAGCTCCGCAACGTCTCCTTCACCTACTCCGGTGCCGACCGCCCAGCTCTGGACAACGTGTCCCTGCACGTCACCCCAGGCGAGACGGTGGCGCTGGTGGGCGAAACGGGCGCGGGCAAGTCCACCCTGGTCAAGCTGATCGCCCGCTTCTACGACGCCACCGCCGGCGCGGTCCTGGTCGACGGCGTGGACGTCCGCTCCTACGACCTCTCCGCCTACCGGCAACGCCTCGGCGTGGTCCCGCAGGAAGCCCACCTGTTCGGCGGCGACGTGGCCGAGAACGTCGCCTACGGCCGTCCCACCGCCACCCATGCCGAAATCCAGCACGCCGTCGCAGCCGTCGGCGCCCTCCCGATGGTCGCCGCCCTCCCCAACGGCTTCCACCAACCGGTCGGCGAACGCGGAAACCACCTCTCCGCAGGCCAACGCCAACTGCTGGCCCTGGCCCGAGCCGAACTGGTCAACCCGGACCTCCTCCTGCTCGACGAGGCCACCGCCGCCCTGGACCCGGCCACCGAGTCCGCGGTCCTGGCCGCCAGCGACCAGCTGACCGGCGCCCGAACCACCTTCGTGGTGGCCCACCGCCTGGCCACCGCGGCCAAAGCCGACCGCATAGTCGTCCTGGCAGGCGGCCGCATCATCGAACAGGGCACTCACGCCGACCTCTTGGACACCAACGGCGCCTACGCCCGCCTGTGGCGCCACAACACCCCGGAAGCTGCCGCCTGACCGCCCTCAACGCATCCAAACGCACCCCCAACTCCCAGCCTTCCGCAGTACCTGATCAACCTCACCGAGCTGGGTCATCCGGTCGTCCCCACGATCGACGACCCGAAACACCTCGGGGTCGTTCCACTTGGTGGACCACGACTTCCAGTACGCGTTGCACGCGCCGGACCCGGCCCAGCGCGGGGAACTCGCCGAGTACGCACCGGCAGCGGCCGATCTGGAATTCGCGCGGAAGTTCATCGAGTGGAACGACCTCGACCACGGCATCCAGCGGGTGGATGCCTGTCGCACCCGAGAGGGAGATCTTCTGCTGGTCGAGCTGGGGGGACCTCAACCCGCACCTGCCGCTGGACCGCGCCGACGAGCGGACCAAAACGGAGTTCTTGAAGGCGATGAGCGGGTCGATCCGGCGATCACTCAGGTGAACAAGATCAATCCACGGAGTGGACTCGTTGTACCTATCGTGAACTGATCACCGCGCTCGGTGCGTATGCCACTCCAACAGTGCACTGAAAGGGAGGAGACGTAGTGAGACGCACATCAAGAATTCCTCAACTGCGGGTGACGACCGGGCCGTCCTGATCGATCCTGTGACAGAGCACTCCTTGCCAGGCGCCTCCAGCGTGTGAAGGCCCGGGCCAGGGGGACTAGCCTGACTACCGCATGAGTCAACACCAAGAGCGAGATGGATAGAGGCGAGCGCCAGCCGTGTCCAGCAGCAGTCCTGCGTCACAATTCGGGCCGAACGAGTGGCTCGTCGAGGAGATGTACGAGCAGTTCCTCGCGGACCCGTCATCCGTAGACCCGGCATGGCATGACTTCTTTGCCGACTACAAGCGTGCGGGCGGTAACGGCACCGCCACGGCGAGTGCGGGTGGCGCTACGACGACCACCACCACCACGACCGTGACCCCGCCTGCCGCCGACAACGGCAAGGCCGCGCCCGCCGCCGCCCCCAAGCCGGTCACGCAGCCCAAGCCCGCGGCCACGCTGCCGCAGACCGGCAAGCCCGCGCCGCAGCAGGCCGCGAAGGCCAAGCCGGTCACGCAGAGCGCGCAACCCGAGCAGAAGCAGCTGCGCGGTGCCGCCGCCGCGATCGCGAAGAACATGGAGCTGTCGCTCACCGTTCCGACCGCGACCAGCGTGCGCGCCGTGCCCGCCAAGCTGCTGGCCGACAACCGCATCGTCATCAACAACCACCTGAAGCGGACGCGTGGCGGGAAGGTCTCCTTCACGCACGTCATCGGTTACGCGGTGGTGCGGGCGCTGCAGGCGTTCCCGAACATGAACCGGCACTACGCCGAGGTCGACGGCAAGCCGTTCGTCGTCACGCCGGAGCACGTGAACTTCGGCCTGGCGATCGACCTGCCCGGCAAGGACGGCTCCCGCAGCCTCGTCGTGGCCTCGATCAAGGGCTGCGAGAACATGACGTTCACGCAGTTCTGGCAGGCCTACGAGGACCTGATCCGCAAGGCTCGCACCGGATCGCTGACGACGGAGGACTTCTCCGGCACCACGATCTCGCTGACCAACCCCGGCACGATCGGCACGAACCACTCGGTGCCGCGGCTGCAGGCCGGTCAGGGCGCGATCATCGGTGTCGGCGCCATGGAGTACCCCGCGCACTTCCAGGGCACCAGCGAGCAGGCGCTCACCGACATGGGCGTCAGCAAGATCATCACGCTGACCAGCACGTACGACCACCGCATCATCCAGGGCGCGGAGTCGGGCGAGTTCCTCAAGCGCGTGCACCAGCTGCTGCTCGGCGAGGACAGCTTCTACGACGACATCTTCGCGTCGCTGCGGCTGCCCTACGAGCCGATCCGCTGGGTCGCCGACATCCCCGAGGGTGCGGTCGACAAGACCGCGCGCGTCATCGAGCTGATCGACGCGTTCCGCACGCGCGGCCACCTGATGGCCGACACGGACCCGCTGAACTACCGCCAGCGCAGCCACGCCGACCTGGACGTGCTGAGCCACGGCCTGACGCTGTGGGACCTGGACCGCGAGTTCCCGGTCGGCGGGTTCGCCGGCAAGGAGCGGATGAAGCTCCGCGACATCCTGGGCGTGCTGCGCAACTCGTACTGCCGCACCGTCGGCGTCGAGTACATGCACATCCTGGAGCCGGAGGAGCGCCGCTGGATCCAGGAGCGCGTCGAGGTTCCGCACGAGAAGCCGCCGGCCACCGTGCAGAAGTACATCCTCAGCAAGCTGAACGCGGCTGAGGCGTTCGAGACGTTCCTGCAGACGAAGTACGTCGGCCAGAAGCGCTTCTCGCTGGAGGGCGGCGAGACCGTCATCCCGCTGCTCGACGCGGTGCTCGACAAGGCCGCCGAGCACGAGCTCGACGAGGTCGTCATCGGCATGCCGCACCGCGGCCGCCTGAACGTGCTCGCGAACATCGTCGGCAAGCCGATCTCGCAGATCTTCCGCGAGTTCGAGGGCAACCTCGACCCCGGTCAGGCGCACGGCTCCGGCGACGTGAAGTACCACCTCGGTGCCGAGGGCAAGTACTTCCGCATGTTCGGCGACGGCGAGACCAAGGTGTCGCTGACCGCGAACCCGTCGCACCTGGAGGCCGTCGACCCGGTGCTCGAGGGCATCGTGCGCGCCAAGCAGGACCTGATCGACCGCGGCGGCGACTTCTTCCCCGTCCTGCCGGTCGCCCTGCACGGTGACGCGGCGTTCGCGGGTCAGGGTGTCGTGGCCGAGACGCTGAACCTGGCGCTGGTGCGCGGTTACCGCACCGGTGGCACGGTCCACATCGTCGTCAACAACCAGGTCGGCTTCACCACCGCGCCGGAGCACTCGCGGTCCTCGAAGTACTCGACCGACGTCGCGAAGATGATCGGCTCGCCGGTCTTCCACGTGAACGGTGACGACCCCGAGGCCTGCTACTGGGTCGCGAAGCTGGCCGTCGACTACCGCCAGGCGTTCCACAAGGACGTCGTGATCGACATGGTCTGCTACCGCCGCCGCGGCCACAACGAGGGCGACGACCCCTCGATGACGCAGCCGGCGATGTACGACGTGATCGACCAGAAGCGCTCGGTCCGCAAGACCTACACCGAGGCCCTGATCGGCCGCGGCGACATCACGGTCGAAGAGGCCGAGAAGGCGCTGCAGGACTTCTCCAGCCAGCTGGAGCACGTCTTCAACGAGGTCCGCGAGCTCGAGAAGCACCCGGTGACGGTCAGCCCGTCGGTCGAGGCCGAGCAGCAGGTCCCCGCGAAGCTGCCCACCGGCATCACCCGCGAGGTGCTGGAGCAGATCGCCGACGCGCACGTGAACCTGCCCGAGGGCTTCACGCCGCACGCCCGCGTCAAGCCGGTGCTGGAGCGCCGCGCGAAGATGGCGCGCGAGGGCGGCATCGACTGGGCGTTCGCCGAGCTGCTCGCGTTCGGCTCGCTCGCGCTGGAGGGCCGCAAGGTCCGCCTGGCCGGCCAGGACTCGCGCCGCGGCACGTTCGTGCAGCGCCACGCGACCCTGATCGACCGCAAGACCGGCGAGGAGTACACGCCGCTGCAGAACCTGTCGCCGGACCAGGGCAAGTTCATGGTCTACGACTCGGTGCTGTCGGAGTTCGCCGCGCTCGGCTTCGAGTACGGCTACTCGGTCGCGAACCCGCAGGCGCTGGTGCTGTGGGAGGCGCAGTTCGGTGACTTCGTCAACGGCGCGCAGCCGATCATCGACGAGTTCATCTCGTCCGGTGAGGCCAAGTGGGGTCAGCGTTCCGACGTCGTGATCCTGCTGCCGCACGGCCACGAGGGCCAGGGCCCCGACCACACGTCGGGCCGCATCGAGCGCTGGCTGCAGCTGTGCGCCGAGGGCTCCATGACCGTCGCGGTGCCGTCGACCCCGGCGAACTACTTCCACCTGCTGCGCCGCCACGCCCTCGACGGCGTCGACCGCCCGCTCGTGGTGTTCACGCCGAAGTCGATGCTGCGTCTCAAGGCGGCTGTCAGCGGCACGGACGAGTTCATCAACGACCGCTTCCAGTCCGTGATCGACGACCCGACGATCAAGGACCCGAACGCGGTCACGAAGGTCCTGCTGTGCAGCGGCAAGATCTCCTACGAGCTGCACGCCGAGCGCGAGAAGCGCGGCGGCGGCGACGTGGCGATCGTGCGCGTCGAGCAGCTCTACCCGGTCCCGGCCCGCAAGCTGACCGAGACCCTGGAGCGCTACCCGAACGCGAAGGACGTCCGCTGGGTGCAGGAGGAGCCGGCGAACCAGGGTGCCTGGCCGTTCTACGGCCTGGCCCTGCCGGAACTGCTGCCCGAGCACCTGGGCACCGTCCGCCGCGTGTCGCGCCGCCCGATGGCCGCCCCGTCGGCCGGTTCGAGCAAGGTGCACGAGGTCGAGCAGCGCGAGATCATCACCCGCGCGTTCGAGTGATCACCGCTTGACGACGCGAGCCGCCGGACCCACTGGGCCCGGCGGCTCGTTTTCTGGGACTACTCAGGAGTTTCTGCCATGTACTTCACCGATCGCGGCATCGAGGAGCTGGAGTCGCGGCGCGGCGAGGAAGAGGTCACCCTCGCCTGGCTCGCCGACAAGCTCCGCGCGTTCGTCGACGCGAACCCGGACTTCGAGACGGCCATCGAGCGTTTCGCCACCTATCTGGCGCGCGACGACGAGGACGACTTCGAGGACTAGCCACCTCGAATAGCGTGACGGCTCACGCCCCCGGAACGAATAGAGGGGCATGAGCAAGATCCTCGGCCTGGTCGCCGCCGCCATCGCTGTGCCGGCGGCGACCTACCTCTCGTTCCTGCAAGCCTGGTCGAAGGATCATCCCGCCCTGGCCCTGCTGGCGCTGGCCGGCTACGAACTGGTGGTTCTGGGCTTCGGCTTCGTGGGCAAGCTGGTCAGCGGCACCGCCGACGAGCTGAACAAGCGCTGGAAGGACCCTCTCGCCAAGTCGATCGACGAGGGCGCCCGGCGCAGCCTGTCCGGCTTCGGCAGACGCTACCGCCGGTCGGTTGAGAGCAACCTGCGGTTCATCGACCTCAAGGGCCTGGCCACGATGGGCTTCTACACGCCCAAACTGGACGAGGTCTTCGTGGACGTGAGCCTCGTCCACAGCGACCCGTCGAAGGTGCCCTCCGGCGTCCTGGGACGCAGGCAGACCGAGTCCGACCGCCGTTTCATCGGCGACCTGATCGACCGGCCGAAACCCGTGGTGCTGGCCGTCATCGGCGCGCCGGGCTGCGGCAAGACCACGCTGCTGCGCCACACCGCACTGCTCGTCTGCCGAACCCGCCGCCGTCGCCGCACACCGGTCCTGCTCTACCTGCGCGACCACATCAAGGCGATCGGCGACGACACCCCTCTCCCCGACCTGATCGACCGCGCCGCCCCGGCAGGCTGGTTCGACCGCAAGCTGCGCGCCGGCTCGTGCGTCGTCCTGCTGGACGGCCTGGACGAGGTGGCCGACCAGCAGAACCGCCGCCAGGTCTCGGACTGGGTGGAACGCCAGGTCGCGAGCTACCCCGACAACGACTTCGTCATCACCTCACGCCCTCACGGCTACCAGACCGCGCCGATCGCAGGTGCCGACATCGTGCAGGTGCGAGGCTTCACCGACGAACAGGTCACCAGGTTCATCCGCAGCTGGTACTTCGCCTTCGAGCAACGCAGCACCGGCGAGAAGTCCGCGAACATCGCCCGTCGCGCGGAGGAAGAGGCCGCCGACCTCCTCGAACGCCTCCAACAGAGCACCGCCCTGTACGAGCTGACGGTCAACCCGTTGCTGCTCACGATGATCGCCAACGTCCACAAGTTCCGCGGCGCACTGCCTGGCAGTCGCGTCGACCTCTACAGCGAGATCTGCCAGGTCCTGCTGTGGCGGCGCCAGGAAGCCAAGAAACTGGTGTCGGAACTGACCGGCGAACAGAAGATGGCGCTCCTCAGCGGCCTCGCCTACTCGATGATGAGCCGGAAGCTGCGCGACATCAGCAGAAACGACCTGAGGACCGAGTTCCGCGCACTTCTGCGGCGCATGGGCCGCGGGTTGGACGAGGATGCCTTCCTCGCCGACATGACGTCGAGCGGCCTGCTGATCGAACGGGAACGCGACCTCTTCGCGTTCGCCCACCTGACCTTCCAGGAATACCTCGCCGCTCACCACGTCCGGGAAAAGAACCTTGCGCACCTTCTCGCCGACAACGTGGATGACGTCTGGTGGCGCGAGACGACGCTTCTGCACGTTGCCCGATCGAACGCAGATCCGATTGTCGAAGCTTGCCTCGGTGTGGGCACCGTCAACGCGTTGTCACTGGCGTTCGACTGCGCCGACGAGAGCAGCGAGCTGGCTCCGGAAATGCGCGCACAGCTCGACCAGCGGTTGGACACGGTGTTCGAGTCGACGGGCGACACGCCAGAGCGAAACCTGATGATCCGAGTCGTGATCGCCCGCTATCTCCGCAACCTCGTGCGCACCGACCAGGGCACCCACCTCTGCGCGGAACCAGTACCGACTCGCATCTACAGGTTGTTCATGGAGACCAACCCGAACAACAAGCCCGATGGGCCGGCCACCTCTCCGGCCGAACCCGTTCGAGGGGTTCGGCGGGTGAGCGCCCAGGCGTTCACGAACTGGGTGAACGAGCTGCACGTCACCGATCGGATCTACCGGTTGCCGACCACCGAAGAGCTGCGCTCGGCACCGTTGCTCAAGAAGTTCAAGTCACTCACCAGCTGGCCTTCAGAAAAAGGAAACCCTTGGCCTTTACTGCGTGCCGTCAAACTCGTGATGGTCAGCTCAACAGATCTCTACCGTGAACTCATAACCGATCTCTTCGGCACATTCGACTACATCAGCCAGACCAATCCATCAACATTCAGTCCGACAAGTCACGGCGCCGCGCTTGACGAACAGTTCCACGACTCCTTCCTCTCGCCCGTGCGCGACAGGAAGGATAACTACATCGTGCCGATCGATTCGCTCGCCGAGCTGGTCGAATCGGTCAGATACGCGCCGATGAGCGACTGGGGATCTGCACAGCTCACCCATTTCATGCGATCTGCGAAATCAGCCGTCACCAGAACCGGACCACTGGCTGCTCAGTTCGCCGTGAAGTTGCGGCTCCTCGCCGTGATTCTGGCTCTGGAGACTGATGAAGAACACGCAGACACGTTCAGGAGGATCGCCGCCGGCATCTTGCTGCTGCAGCAGCGCAACGACGGCAGGATCCTCCCGAACGAGACCATCGTGCTGGCCACCGACTAGCGGGTCACCAGGCGTAGGCCTCCGGCGCGGGCTTGGAGCCGTTCGGCGCGGGCGCCGGGAACAGCTCGTCCAGCTTCGCCAGCACGTCCGCGTCCAGCTTGAGCTCCGCCGCGCGCAGCGAGTTGTCCAGCTGCTCGGCGGTGCGCGGACCGATGATCGGCGCCGTCACGCCGTCCTGGTGCAGCAGCCAGGCGAGGCCGACGTTGGCCGGGTCCTCGCCCAGCTCGGCGCACAGCTTCTCGTAGGCGTCGATCGTGTCGCGGTACTTCTCCAGCGCGTCGGCGGAGCGCCCGGACGCGCTGCGGGAGGCGCCGCCCTCGCGCTGCTTGCGCAGGACGCCACCCAGCAGGCCGCCGTGCAGCGGTGACCACGGGATCACGCCGAGGCCGTAGTGGCGGGCAGCGGGCAGCACTTCCAGCTCCACCCAGCGGGTCATCAGGTTGTAGATGGACTGCTCCGACACCAACCCCAGAAAGCCTCGGGTGCGGGCGGCTTCCTGGGCCTGGGCGATGTGCCAGCCGGCGAAGTTCGACGAGCCGAAGTAGATGACCTTGCCCTGCTGGCGCAGCACGGAGAAGGCCTCCCAGATCTCGTCCCACGGGGTTTCGCGGTCGACGTGGTGCATCTGGTAGAGGTCGATGTAGTCGGTCTGCATGCGCTTCAACGACGCGTCGCAGGCGCGCCGGATGTTCAGCGCGGAGAGCTTGGTCTCGTTGGGCCAGTCACCCATGCTGCCGTAGAGCTTGGTGGCGATGACCGTCCTTTCGCGACGGTTGCCGCCCTGGGCGAACCACCGGCCGATGATGTTCTCGGTGACGCCCTCGCCCTGCTTCCAGCCGTAGACGTTGGCCGTGTCGAAGAAGTTCAGGCCGTGTTCGTGAGCGCGATCCATGATCGCGTGGCTGTCGGCCTCGGACGTCTCGGGACCGAAGTTCATCGTGCCGAGGCACAGGCGGGAGACGGACAGGCCGCTGCGGCCGAGGTGGGTGTATTCCATGCTCTCCACCCTGCCTCGCGCGGAGACGCCGTGCCACGTGGAGTTGCTCCAGGGGCACGGCCCGGCAGGTCACCGACCGGCTTTCCGGCTCACCTCCGACTCGAACTGGTCCGCGACGACCGTGAGACCGCCCGCCGCCTTGACATCCGGCCGGAGCACGAACGTGCGCGTCGCGGACGGCCTGCCGGTGATGGAGAACCGCAGTGGCACGGACATGCCGCCCGATTCGACGCTTTCGACCTCGCGGAACGCCTTGAGGACGCCTTCGCGGGAGAAGTCCTTGCGCTCGCAGGCGCGCTTCAGGACCGCGCCGAAGCTCAGCCCGACCAGATAACCGTAGTTGACCGCCATGGACGGGGTCCCCTGCGGGAAGGTCGACCGGTACGCCGCCGCGATCTGGCGCGGGCCGGCGATCGCGGCGTCGAAGGGGGCGACGGACGACAGCACGAAGACCTGACGTTCCATGACGGTCGCGAGCGGTCCCTGCAACAGCTCGGGGGCGAAGCCGGGATTGTTGATGATGATCGGGACGGTGAGCCCGAGCTGCGCGGCGGCGGCGACGGCACTCGCCGTCTGCCGCGGGTTGGTGCTCAGGACGATCGCCTTCACGCCGGCCTCCCTGAGGCTCGCGATCCCCGGCGACATGTCCGGATCTGCGTCCTTGAGCGCTGCTTTCGCCAGGTTGAGACCGAGTTGGCGGACGGCGAAGGTGCTGCCGGAGATGGCGTCGTCGCCGTACTCGTCCTCGTCGCTGATGCGCAGGTGGCCGACCGTGTCTCCGCGAGTGAGCAGACCCTGCCGCATCAGGTACTCGATTCCGTTCATGACGTCGACCTTGTACGTCGCCCCCACGACCATCATGTACGGGTTGTCGAGCAATGCGCTTTTCCACGAGGTCGGTGCCACCAGGATCTGCTGGTGGAGCATGTCGTCTTCGATCGACCGGGCGACCTTCGCCCCGACTAGCTGCACGAATCCGAGAACCTGGGGTTCGAGGGAGAGGTACTCGGCCCTCCCCTTGTCGGCGTCAAAACCGTGGTCACGAACGACCAGTTCGACTTTTCTGCCGCAGATGCCGCCCGCGGAATTGACTTTGTCGACGAATAATCGATTACCCTCGGTGACATTCTTGCCACCCGAGGCGAAGGGGCCGGAGAGATCACTGAGAACGCCCAGGTAGATCTTGTCCTGCGTCACCCCGGGCCCTCCGCGGAAACCTTCGGAGAGGTTGGCGGCATCAATGCCACCCCTACCGCAGGCGGCCAGCAGGGATGCGGCCACGAACAAGGGGAGGACTCGAGAGGTGAACCCAGACAATTTCACGTCCAATCGCCCGACAGTCCGAAGGAGCTTACCTCCGCCATCATCCGATCGACAGTCCCGGGACCACTTTTCTGCCACAGCCGAAACAAATGGTAATCAAGGTGGACTGTAAACGTTTTCGCCGACCAGTCACCACGGATTTCGCCACGGTATTGATAACTGAGACTTTGAACCTTTTGGCCGCCCCGTGCGTAGCGCTGGTTTCGTGGTGGCCGGCGGTTCATCGCCCGAGGCCTGTCCGAACTGTCTCAGACGGCCCGCTCACCTCGCCGCCACACCGAGCGGGTCAGCGGAACGCCCGGCCGGTACGCCAGATGTGTGATCGACGGCGCGTCCAGCACGTGGAGGTCAGCGCGCGCACCAGGCCTGATGACGCCGACGTCGTCTCGTCGCAACGCCTGCGCGCCGCCTGCGGTGGCCGACCACACGGCTTCCTCGACGGTCATGCGCATCTGCAGCACCGCTGTCGTCACGCAGAACGCCATCGACGAGGTGTACGACGAGCCGGGGTTGCAGTTGCTGGCCAACGCCACCGTGGCGCCCGCGTCGAGCAGCGCGCGGGCCGGAGGCAGCGACTGGCGGGTCGAGAGGTCGCAGGCCGGGAGCAGCGTGGCGACCGTCTCGGACGACGCCAGCGCGTCGATGTCGTGTTGCGACAGGTAGGTGCAGTGGTCGACGGACGCGGCACCGAGCTCGACGGCCAGCCGCACGCCAGGACCCTCGCCGAGCTGGTTGCCGTGCACGCGCAGGCCGAGGCCCTTCTCGCGCGCGGCCACGAGCACGGCCTTCGACTGGTCGTAGTCGAAGGCGCCCTTCTCGCAGAAGACGTCCGCCCAGCGCACGAGAGGTGCGACGGCGTCGAGCATCTCGCCGCGGACCAGGTCGACGTAGGTGTCGGCGTCCTCGCCCGGCGGGACGAGGTGGGCACCGAGGAACGTGATCTCGTCGGCGTGCTCGGCGGCGATGCGCGCTGACCTCACCTCGTCCGGAACGTTCAGTCCGTAGCCGGTCTTGGTCTCCACGAACGTCGTGCCCTGCCTGAGCGCCTCGGCGACGTGCCTGCGGACGACCTCCGCCAGCTCGGCGTCGGTGGCCTGCCTGGTCGCGTTGACGGTGACGGCGATACCGCCTGCGGTGTAGGGCTTTCCGGCCATGCGCGCACCGAACTCGGCGGTGCGGTCGCCCGCGAACACCAGGTGGGTGTGGCTGTCGACCCAGCCGGGCAGGACGGCCCGGCCTTCGACGTCGACCCGTTCGTCCGCGGCCGGGGCACTCGACGCCTGGCCCACCCAGGCGATCTCCGCGCCGTCGATGACCAGCGCATCGCCGCCGAGCTCGGTGTTCGTGGTCAGCTCGCCGATGCCGGTGATCAGCACACTCATGCCCACAGCTCCTCGATCGCGTCCGCCAGCAGCCTGCCGACGTCCCCCAGGGTCTCGTGCACCCCACCGGAAGCGACGACCTTGCCGCCGACCACCACGGTGTCCACATCGGACGCCGTGGCGGACAGGAAAACCTGCTGCGGCGACGAACCCGCGGTGCGGGGCGTCGAGCAGCTGATGGCCACGAGGTCGCAGGGCGCGCCGGGTTCGATGCGACCGGCTTCCGGCCACCCCAGCGCGTCGTGGCGAGTGGCGGCCCGCAGCAGTTCGGCAGGCGAGAAACGGCCGCGCTGCCCGGTGCGGAGGCGCTCGTTGTGCTCCAGCGCGCGGGTCTCCAGCAGCGGATCGATCACCGCGTGCTGGTCGCTGCCCAACGACAGCGGGCTGCCCGCGTCGGCGAGCTCACGAGCAGGGCCGATGCCGTCCGCGAGGTCGGCCTCGGTGGTCGGGCAGAAGCACGCACCGGTCCCGGACTCGCCCAGCAGCGCGATGTCCTCGGGCGTCAGGTGCGTGGCGTGCACAGCTGTGGTGCGCGGGGACAGCGCGCCTGCCTCAGCGAGGATTCCGGTCGGGGTGAGACCGTAGGCCGCCAGGCAGGCTTCGTTCTCCGCCGGTTGCTCGGACAGGTGAACGTGCAGAGGAGCGTCTGGAAACGCTTGTGCCACCACGGGAAGCTCGTCGCGCGGGACCGCCCGGACCGAGTGGATCGCGGCACCCACGCGCATCACGTCGTCTGACTTGAGCTCGGCGACGCGGCCCGCCCACGCCTCGGCGGTGCCGTCGGAGAAGCGTTGCTGCACCTCGTTCAACGGCTGGTCGATGCCGCCCGCGAGGTAGCAGGTGTCCAGCAGCGTCAACCGGATGCCCGCGTCCTTCGCGGCCTCGCGGAGAGCGTGACCGAACTCGTTCGACCGGTCGTGGACGTAGTGGAACTCGCCCACCGTCGACACCCCGGCGAGCGCCATCTCGCCGTAAACCGCGCGAGCGAGACGGTAGTAGGACTGCGGGGTGAGCTTGCCCGCCAGCGCGTACATGCCCTCGCGCCACGTCCAGAACGTGCCGCCACCGTCGTGGGTGCGGCCGCGCAACGCCCGGTGGAACGCGTGCGAGTGGGCGTTGGCGAAGCCGGGCACGACGATGCCGTACAGCCTGCGCACCCCGAGCGGAATGGTGTCCACTGTGGACACGCTCGTGATCAGGCCGTGCTCGACGCGGACCAGCACGCGTTCGGCGGGTCCTCCGGGCAACCAGGCCCGCTCGCACCAGAAGTTCATGACGCGAGGTGTTCGAGAGTCGCGGCAAGGGCTTTGACACCCTCGTCGACGTCGGCCTGCTCGGCGAACTCCTCCGGCGCGTGGCTCACGCCGGTGGGGTTGCGCACGAACAACATCGCGGTCGGCACGTGCGCGGCGAGGATGCCCGCGTCGTGACCGGCGCCGGTGGGCAGCGCCGGCACACCACCGAGCGCGGTGGCGATGTCGTCGCGGAGCCGGGTGTCGAAGTACACCGTGTCGCCGTACGACTCCTCGGTGATGGTCACCTCACACCCCTCCTCCCTGGCGGCGTTTCGCGCTGCCTCGGAGATCTCCGCGACCATCGCGCGGGTGCGCTCGTCGTCGGTGTCGCGCGCGTCCAGCCAGACGTCCACAGTGGACGCGATGACGTTCGTGCCGCCGGGGTTGGGGACGAGCCGTCCCACGGTGGCACGCCCGCCGTCTCGCGCGGCCTTGCGCGCCGCCAGCACGAGCTGCGACGCCGGGAGCATCGGGTCGCGGCGGTCCTCGATCAGCGTGGCACCGGCGTGGTTGCCCTCGCCGCTGAACGTGAAGCGCCACCGGCCGTGCGCCAGGATGCTGCTCGCGACGCCGACCGGGACCGTCAGGCCGCGGCCCTGTTCGACGTGGAGCTCGACGAACTGGCCGATGCGGTCGAGGGTCCTGGTGTCCTTGCCGACCAGCTCCGGGTCGTAGCCCGCGGCCTTCATGGCCTCGGCCAGCGTGATGCCGTCCGGGTCCTTGAGCGCCAGCGCCTTGTCGGCGTCGATGGCACCGGTGAGGAGCCTGCTGCCCAGGCACGCGACGCCGAACCGGCCGCCTTCCTCCTCGGCGAACACCGCGATGGCGAACGGCCTGCGCGGCGTGAACCCCTTGGCCTGCAGGAGGTCCACGGCCTCCAGGGCGCTCGTGACGCCGAGGGGGCCGTCGAACGCGCCGCCGCCGGGCACGGAGTCGAGGTGGCTGCCGGTGACGAGCGCGTTGTCGCCGCGCTCGCCCCACCAGGCCCAGAGGTTGCCGTTCTGGTCGGTTTCGACGTTCAGGCCGCGCCTGACGGCCTGCTCGACGAACCAGTGGCGCAGTTCGAGCTCCGGCTTGGCGTAGGCGTGGCGGGAGTAGCCACCGCGCTTGGCGTCCCGGCCGACGTCCGCGATCTGCTGCAGCATCACGCCACCCCCGGCACGCTCGCGCAGGGGTCCCCTCCCAGGGGGTCCCCCAATTTCAATTCTCCCAGCGAGGTCTGACAATTTTCAGCCCTCCATCGGGATGCGCACGCCCTTGGCGGAAGCCACCGACCTGGCCTCGTCGTACCCGGCGTCCACGTGCCGGATCACGCCCATGCCGGGGTCGTTGGTCAGCACGCGCTCGATCTTCTGCGCGGCCAGCTCGGTGCCGTCCGCGACGGTCACCTGGCCGGCGTGGATCGACCGCCCGATGCCGACGCCGCCGCCGTGGTGGATCGACACCCAGGTCGCCCCCGAGGCCGTGTTGACCAGGGCGTTGAGCAGCGGCCAGTCGGCGATGGCGTCCGAGCCGTCGGCCATGGCCTCGGTCTCGCGGTACGGCGAGGCCACCGAGCCGCAGTCGAGGTGGTCGCGGCCGATCACGATCGGCGCGGACAGCTCGCCGGACGCCACCATCTCGTTGAACTTCAGGCCGGCGAGGTGCCGCTCGCCGTAGCCGAGCCAGCAGATGCGGGCGGGCAGGCCCTGGAACTCGACGCGCTCACCCGCCATCTTGATCCACCGGGCGAGCTGCTCGTTCTCCGGGAAGAGCTCCAGGATCGCGCGGTCCGTAGCAGCGATGTCGGCCGGGTCACCGGACAGCGCGGCCCAGCGGAACGGGCCCTTGCCCTCGCAGAACAGCGGCCGGATGTACGCGGGCACGAAGCCGGGGAACGCGAACGCCCGGTCGTAGCCGCCGAGCTGGGCCTCACCGCGGATCGAGTTGCCGTAGTCGAACACCTCGGCGCCGCGGTCCAGGAACCCGACCATGGCCTCGACGTGCGCGGCCATCGAAGCACGCGCCCGTTCGGTGAACTCCTCCGGCTTCGCGGCGGCATACGACGCCCAGTCCTCCAGCGCCACACCGATCGGCAGGTACGCCAACGGGTCGTGCGCGGACGTCTGGTCCGTCACGATGTCGACCGCGACCTCGCGACGCAGCAGCTCGGGCAGGATCTCGGCCGCGTTGCCCACGACACCGACGGACACGGCCTCACCGGCGGCCTTCGCGGCCAGCACCCGCTCGACGGCGGAGTCCAGGTCCGGAGCGATCTCGTCCAGGTAGCGGGTCTCCAGGCGGCGCTGGGCGCGGTGCGGGTCGACCTCGATGCACAGCGCGACACCCTCGTTCATCGTCACGGCCAGCGGCTGCGCGCCACCCATGCCGCCGAGGCCCGCGGTGACCGTGAGGGTTCCGCGGAGCGTGCCGTTGAAGCGCTTGTTGGCGACCGCGGCGAACGTCTCGTAGGTGCCCTGCAGGATGCCCTGCGTGCCGATGTAGATCCACGAGCCGGCGGTCATCTGCCCGTACATCGTGAGGCCCTCGGCCTCCAGGCGGCGGAACTCGGGCCAGTTCGCCCAGTCCGGCACCAGGTTGGAGTTCGCGATGAGCACGCGCGGCGCCCACTCGTGCGTGCGCATGACGCCCACCGGACGTCCGGACTGCACCAGCAGCGTCTCGTCGGCCTCCAACGACGCCAGCTCGCGGGAGATCGCGTGGAACGAAGGCCAGTCGCGCGCGGCCTTGCCCGTGCCGCCGTAGACGACCAGGTCCTCGGGGCGCTCGGCGACGTCGGGGTCGAGGTTGTTGTGGAACATCCGCAGCGCGGCCTCGGTCGACCACTGCTTGGCGGTCAGCGACGTACCTCGATCAGCACGAACAACCATCACAGAGCTCCACTTCGAATCAGGGCCTCGGCGGCGGCGATCTCGGGTGCGAGATGGCGGTCGGGACCGGGTCCGGGCACCGTCTCGCGCAACTTCGCCACGGCGGCGGCCGTCGCGGGGGCGGGCTTGAGGGGCGCGCGCAGGTCCAAGGCGCGCGCGGCGGTCAGCAGTTCGATGGCGAGGACCGTGGTCAGGCCGTCCACGGCCTTGCGCAGCTTGCGGGCGGCGGACCAGCCCATCGACACGTGGTCCTCCTGCATCGCCGAGGACGGGATCGAGTCGACGGACGCCGGCACGGCCAGGCGCTTGAGCTCGGACACGATCGCCGCCTGGGTGTACTGGGCGATCATGTGGCCGGAGTCGACGCCGGGGTCGTCGGCGAGGAACGGCGGCAGGCCGTGCGAGCGCGACACGTCGAGCATGCGGTCGGTGCGGCGCTCGGCGATGGAGGCCACGTCCGCGAGCGGGATGGCCAGGAAGTCGAGCGCGTAGGCGACGGGCGCGCCGTGGAAGTTGCCGTTCGACTCGACCCTGCCGTCGGCCAGCACCACGGGGTTGTCGATCACCGACGACAGCTCGCGGTCGGCCACCGTCGCCGCGTACGCCACGGTGTCGCGGGCCGCGCCGTGCACCTGCGGGGAGCAGCGCAGCGAGTACGCGTCCTGCACGCGGGTGCAGTCGGGGCCGCGGTGCGAGGCGACGATCTCGGAGCCGCGCAGGAACGCGAGCATCCGCGCAGCCGACACGCCCTGGCCGGGGTGCGGGCGCAACGCGTGCAGCTCCGGCTCGAAGACCCGGTCGGTGCCGAGCAGCGCCTCCACGCTCATCGCGGCGGTGAGGTCGGCGACGTCGAGCAGCCTGGTGAGGTCGGTGATCGCGAGCGACAGCATGCCGAGCATGCCGTCCGTGCCGTTGATCAGCGCGAGGCCTTCCTTCTCGGCCAGCCGCACCGGTTCGATGCCGGCTTCCGCGAGCGCCTCGGCCGCGGGGACGAGCTCGCCCCGGGCGTTGCGGACCATGCCCTCGCCCATCAACGCCAGCGCGTTCGCCGAGAGCGGCGCGAGGTCGCCGGAGCAGCCCAGCGAGCCGAACTCGTGCACCACCGGGGTGATGCCCGCGTTCAGCATGCCCGCCATCGCGTCCACAGTGGACAGACGGACGCCGGTGTGGCCGGTCGCGAGGGTGCGCAACCGCAGCAGCATCAGCGCCCGCACGACCTCCCGCTCGACTTCGGGACCGGAACCGGCGGCGTGCGAGCGGATCAGCGACCGCTGCAGCTGGGCACGGCGGTCCGGCGGGATGTGCCGGACGGCGAGCGCGCCGAACCCGGTCGAGACGCCGTAGGTGGGGCGTTCGGCCGTGGCGAGCTGTTCGATGTGGCCGCGGGCGGTGGTGACCGCCTCACGAGCCGCCTCGGTGATCGTCACCGGGGCGCCGTCACGGGCGACGGCATGAACGTCCTCGAGGGTCAGCGGCTTCGGACCCAGCTCCACCGGTTGTCGCATGCAGACATCACAGCGCTCCGGGGCCGACTCAGCGACCCCGGAGCGCGGATGGGTGTCTGGGATGCCAGACGGGCTACCTGCCGAGCCAGCTCGTGTCGGGAGACGGCAGGAGCTCGACCTTGTCGATGATCGAGACGAGGTCGGGCACCGGGACGCTGCCGGTCGCGACGATCCAGACGTTCCCGTCCTGCACCGCGACCGTGTCACCCACGACGAAGGCCTGCCCGCCGCGGAGGGTGATCGGTGTCCGCGTGCCGTCGACCTGCGGAGCCTGCGGCGACACCCTCACCCGAACGGGCTGCAGGTTGATCTGCGCGAACCAGTCCGCGGGCCCGTTGCCGCCCATCTCGGACGCCTGCTTGCCGTTCACCCGGAACACCGGCTGGTACACGGCCTTCGCGTCGGCCCGCACGGAGTCGGCGACGCGCAACGCCGTTTCCCGCAGGTCGGCCACGGAATCCACGGTGACGACCAGCGTCTCCTGGGCCTTCCACTCGACCGTGGCCACCTGGCCCACCAGCTGCAGACGACCCTTCAGGCCGCGGACCGTCACGTCCTCCCACCCGGTGGTGTCGAGCTGGCGGGAACCGCTGGCGACCGAGATCGACGGACCGCTGCCGCGAACGACGTTCTCCGCAGCGCCCGTGGGCACCCACGTGCGCACGACCTGACCGTTCTCCACGCTGCGGTGACCCTCGACGAAACCGTCCGGCAACCAGTGCGGCGCGTACTTGAGCGCGTTGCCGTTGCCGGGCACGAGCGCGGCGGCCGCGTCGTTGCCGCTCGGCGGTGCGTACCGGTCGCTCGCGATGACCCCCGCGAAGATCAGCACGGCGACGGCGGCGGCCCCGGCGGCAGCGATCATGAAGACGTTGCGGGGCCTTTTGCGCTTGCGCCGCAGGGCGTTGAGCGTCGGCCCCGGATGTGGGGTGCGTTCGGCCAGCTTGCCGAGCGCGTCCTTGACGAGCTGTTCGGTGTCGTTCACGACAGGCCCTCCCCGAGCCGCAACCCGACACCAGCGGGCTCCGGCGTGTGGTCCAGGCGGAGTGTGGCCAGCGCACGTGAGATGTGGCTGCGCACGGTTCCCTCGGCACAACCGAGCATCTGTGCGATCTCCGAGTCCTCGTAGTTCTCGTAGTAGCGGAGCACGATCGCGGCCCGCTGTTTGCGGGGCAGCTTGGCGATCCGCTGCAACATGGCTTCCCGCTCGTCGTAGTGGTGCGTGGTGTCACCGACGGGCGGTGTGACGGACTCCAGGGTCGTCATGCAGAGGGCCACGTCCTTGGCGGCCCTGCGGCGGCGCCACGAGAGGTACTCGTTGGTCACCATGCGCTTGACGTAGGCGTGAGGGAGGTCGACTGAACCGATGCGATCCCACTTCTGCTGCGCGCGCAGCAGAACTTCCTGGACCACGTCCTGGGCCAGGTGCGGGTCACACGTGAGCACGGTGGCGTAGCGCAGCAACGGGGTCACCTGTTCCGCCACGAAGTCATCGAAACTCGGTGTCAATCCCGACCCCCTTCAAAACCGTCACGCCACTCCAACGCACCTGTGGCCTGTTCTGTTGAGTGTGCACTGATGGACGAACGGCGTGGGCTGCATCACATGGGAAAATCACGGTCGTGGGCAGCAGCAGTGACGTTCCCGCACTGCGACGCGGACTCGCGGTGCTGCGGTTGCTGGCGGGCAGACCCGGCCCGGTCTCCGCGGCGTCGGTGGCGCGCGAGCTGAACCTGCCCAGGTCAACGACCTATCACCTGCTGTCGGAACTGACCGAGGCAGGCTTCGCGACGCACTTCCCCGAGGAGAAGCGGTACGGCCTGGGCGTCGCGTCCTTCGAGCTCGGCTCCGCCTACCTGCGGCACGATCCGCTGGAACGGCTGGCCCGCCCGTTGCTGCGCAAGCTCGCCGACCGGATGGAGAAGGTCGCACATCTGGGCGTCCTGCACGGCGCCGAGGCTCTCTATCTGGTGCGTGAGCAGCCACGGCAGCCGCAGACGATCGTGTCCGACGTCGGCGTGCGCCTGCCCGCCCACCTCACGGCTTCGGGCCGCGCGATGCTCGCCCACGTGCCTCCGGCGCAGGTCAGGGCGTTGTTCCCGTCCGTGGCGTCGTTCGTCGACCGGACCGGGCGCGGACCGCACAACCTGCCGGCGCTGCGCCGGTTGCTGACCGCGGAGCGACGTCAGGGCTGGGCGGTCGAGGACGGTTTCGTGACCGCGGGCTTCGCGTCCGTCGCGGCACCGGTGTTCGACCACGGCGAGCGCCCGATCGCGGCCATCACGCTGACGTTCCGGCACGTCTGCGACACGCCGTGCGGCCAGACGTGGCCCGATCTGGCCAAGGAGGTGCGCAAGGCGGCCGAGGAGCTGACGGCCCGGATCGGCGGTCACGCGGCACCAAATCAGTAGCCATGTACATAGTAGCCATGTACTGTATCTGTCATGAGCAGTGCAGAAGCGACGCCTGGGCACCTCGTGTGGCGTCTGGCGATGAAGTGGCGCACGGCCGTTGACCGCGCGTTGGACCCCCTCGGACTGACGCACGCGCAGTACGTCGTGCTGTCGTCATTGCTCGGCCTCGACCGTCCGTCACAACGCGAACTGGCCGACCACACGGGACTCGAACCGCTGTACGTCTCGAAGCTGGCGCGCGCGCTCGAATCCTCGGGACTGATCGAGCGCACACGCGACAAGGTCGACACACGGACCGTGCGGCTGGCACTGACACCTCAAGGCCGTTCCGTGGTTGAGCCCGCCGTGACGCTCGTCAGCGCGTTGCTGGACCGGTTGCTGGAGCCCTTGGGCGACCCCGCTGATTTCTCCCGCGAGCTGATCACGCTGCTCGCCGTTCCCCTCGACTGACGGAGTCCTTGTCATGCCCGTTGTTCCCGTCCTCGACTCGACCATGCACTACGAGCAGTCCGGCACCACGCCGATCGTGTTCCTGCACGGCAACCCCAGCTCGTCGCACGCGTGGCGGCACGTGCTGCCCGAGCTGGGCGGTCTGGCGCCGGACCTGATCGGCATGGGCCGCTCGGGCAAGCCGGACATCGCCTACTCGTTCGCCGACCACGCCCGCTACCTCGACGCCTGGTTCGACGCGGTGGGCCTCGACCGCGTGGTGCTCGTGGGCCACGACTGGGGCGGCGCGCTGGCGTTCGACTGGGCCGCCCGCCACCCCGACCGCGTTCTCGGTGTGGTGTTCTTCGAGACGGTCGTGAAGCCGATGACGGGCTCCGAACTGCCGCTGCCCGCGCAGGAACGACTGCGCAGGTTCCGCGCCGCTTCGGCGCTGGACGACGACGCGTTCATCCGCCAGGCGTACACCGGCGGCGTTTTGTCGCCCGTCTCGGACGACGACCTGGCGACCTACCTGGCGCCGTTCCCCGACGCGGTGAGCCGACGCCCGGTGCTGGCGTGGGCGAAGCAGATGCCGTTCGACGGCTCGCCGGCCGAGCTGATTCCGCGGATCGAGGCCTACGACGCGTGGCTGCGCGAATCTCAGGTGCCGAAGTTGCTGCTGACCTTCGAGGGCTCGCCGACGTTGCTGATCGGACCTGCGCTGCAGGTCTGGTGCGAGCAGAACATCGCCGCGCTGGACGTGGTCGCCGTCGGGGAGGCCGGGCACCACGCGCAGGAGGACCGGCCCAAGGAGATCGCCGCCGAGATCGCCGCTTGGACGGAGCACCACGGCCTAGTTGCACAGCGTGCATAGGGGTAGTTCGATTCCGGCACACGCATCCGCCTACCACGAGGTCGTGCGCGAGAGGTACGCCGACGATCTTCCACGGAGCATGCGGGCGAAGCCGCCCGCTGTGCGCCGAGCGAACCTCGACCGCATGACGCAGTCTCAGTCCGGCTTCACACAGCGGAAGCAGGTCGTCGACCTGTCGTCGAGCGACAGCAGATGCGCTTCCGCGAACCGGGCCTCGGCCAGGTCCGACGGGTAGGTGGTCAGAGCCTGTCGCCACCGGCGCTCGGCGTTGACGAGGTCGCCGCGTGCGAACGCGATGTGGGCGAACCCCTCGAACGCGCGTGCTTTGCACCGGAAGAAGCCGTACTCCTCGGCACGGACGAGCGCTTGCTCGCAGGCCTTCTCGGCGTTGACGAGATCATTCTGCGCGATCAAGGTCTCGCTGATGTTGTTCAGGGCCGTGCATTCGAGTTCCCGCAGTTCGAGCTTCCTCGCGCGCGCCAGGGCATCCCTGCCGCAGGCCAGCGCCCCGGCGAGGTCACCGAGCCCGCGGCGGGCCGAGCTCAGACCGTGCAGTGCGAGCGCCTCTCCTGGCGGGAACTGCTCCGCGACACTCCCCTGGAGGATGTGGTCGAACTCGCTCATCGCCTCGCGGTGACGGCCCTGCCGGTGCAGGGTGATCCCGATGCCGTAAGAGGCCAACAGCCGAGGCGCGGCCGAGGTGTGCTGCGTTGCCAGCTCCCGCGCCCGCCCGAACTGCTCGAGCGCGTCGTCCAGCCTGCCGAGATCGCGGAGGATCACTCCGAGGTTGCTCGCGATCGAAGCGCGCACGGCAACGGGTGACGACGACGTTGTCAGCGCATCGGCAGCGAGGTAGACCGACCGCGCGTCCTCCAGTCGCTCCTCGACCACGTGAATCCCGCCGATGCTGATCAGCTGGGCGATCTCGGCCTGCCTGTCGCCCACCTGCCGGCTGAGCTTCAACGCCCTCTCGAAGTGATCCATCGCTGCGGCACTGGAACCACGCTCGGCGAGCACCATCCCGAGCCAGTGCAGACACGCGGACTCCGCGCCGGGGTCCTGACAGGACTCTGCCGCGCGCACGCCGTTCTCGAACAGCTGAAGCGCACGCCCCCGGTAGTTGTGCAGCCTCATCAACGGCTGCAGGACTCCCGCGAACTGCCAGGTGTGCCGGTCAAGTCCCTGTGCTGCGGCCACGAGTGCCGCGGCCACCAGGTTGTCCTTCTGCTCGTTGAGAATCTCGACGGCCTGCTGTCGCGAGCCGGCCTTCCTGACCTGATCCGGGCGGAGCTGCGCGTCCGGCACGACCTCGTACACACCGGTGCCGAGCTCCCGGCTCCACGTGTACGACGCGTACAGGTAGTAGTCGAGCAGTCGCGTCGTCGCGGCCTTCTGCTCGTCGTCCGTCTCGTTCTCCTGCAGGAGCTGCCGCGCGCAGTCCCTGATCAGGTCGTGGAAGTGGAAGCGGCCCGCCGAGTGCTGCTTGAGCAGGTTGTCGTCGAACAACGCCTCGAGGCAGGCCTCCGCCTCCTCCACGGAGATCTCGCAGAGCGCGGCGGCGGCGTACGCGTCGATGTCCTGGCCGGGGTGCAGGCTCAGCAACCGGAACAGACGCTGCTGCTGCGGGGTCATGTACCGGTAGGACAACCGCAGGACAGCCATCACGTTGCGGTCGTCGATCTGCAGGAACTGCACTCGCTGCGCGTGGTTGCGGATCCGGTCGACCAGGTCGGAGACGGACCAGCTGCTCCGGTCGCGCAACCGGGCGGCGGCGATGCGGATGGCGAGCGGCAGGTGCCCGCAGAGCGCGACCGCGGTGGCCACCGCGGCAGGTTCCGCCTCCGTGCGGTGCGCTCCTGCGATCTTCACGAAGAGCGCCTCGGCGTCTTCCTGGGGCAACACGTCCAGCGACATCGGTACCGCGCCGTCGAGCGCCGTCAGCTTGCGGCGGCTCGTGACCACGACGAGAACGCCGGGCGCGCCGGGCAGCAGCGGTCTGATGTGGGCGGCGTCGACCGCGTTGTCGAGCACCAGCACCGCTCGCTGGCCGGCCAGCTGCGAGCGCCACAGCGCACTGCGACGATCCACACCGGACGGAATGAGCTCCGGCGGCACACCGCTGTCCCCCAGCAGCGTGTCCAGCGCCTGGTCCGGTGTCACCGGGTCCACGCCGGCGGTGAACCCGTGCAGGTTGACGAAGTACTGGCCATCCGGGTAGTCACCCGCGACCAGGTGCGCGAGCCGCACGGCGAGGGTGGTCTTGCCGACACCGCCCATCCCGTCGATGGCCGAGATCACCAGTGTGGTGGCCGGTGCGTTGCGCGTCTCCGCGAGCAGCTCGCCGAGCTCGGCGGACCGGCCGGAGAAGTCCCGCGTGTCGTGCGGCAGGTACGACCTGTTCGCTGGCAGGACTGGAGTTCTTCCCTCGGCCGGCCGATCGGGCGGCTGCCCCTGGTCCTCGCCGGCCAGGACGGCCGCGTGCGCCTCCCGCAACCGGGGACCGGGATCCAACCCCAGTTCGTCGGCGAGGATTCTCCTGCCCTCGTCGTACACGCTCAGCGCGTCAGCCTGTCTGCCGCTGCGGTGCAGAGCCTGCATCAGGCCAATGCGCAGCGACTCCCGCAGCGGGTGCTCGGCGACGAGCTGCCGGAGCTCCCCGACCAGCGAACCGGTCTCCCCCAACTGCAGACGCAGCCGCACTTCGCTCTCGTACGCGCTGAGCCGCTTCTCCTCGAGGTTCGCGGCCGCAGCCTCGATCGCCTGCCCACCCAGCCCCGACAACGCCGGTCCGCGCCAGATGCCCTGCGCGACGCGAAGGAAGTCGACCGCCTCGCGGAGCTGCCCCTGGGACTCGGCTTGCTCGGCGTTCTCGACCGCGCGAAGGAAGTGCCGAAGATCGATCGATTCGGGGTGCACGTCGAGCCGGTACCCCGCCGCGGTGCGGACGATCGGCTGATCCACGCCCGGCGCGGCCACGACACGCCGCAGGCTCGTCACCGCGTTGTGCACCTGTTGCCGCACGGACGACGGTGGAGACTCGCCCCACACCTCGTCGATCAGCCGCTCGAGGGGAACGTCCTGGTTGGCGTTGAGCACCAACAGCGCGAGCAGCTTCTGCTGCCTGGGACCGCCGATGTGGACCGGTTCACCCGCGACCCAGGCCTCCAGCGCACCCAAGATGCGGAACTCCATCGGTCACAACCCCCCAGAAAGCGACTGATGTCACAATCAGTAGTACACCTGTAGCGTAAGAGTAGTCATGTGGTGCAGACTGTGTCGCCACTCGAGCTCAAGGCACATGGATCACCTGGGGGGAACCATGAAGAAGTCGATCGGCGTCGGCATGATCATTTCGGGGATCGCGTTGTTCGTCGCGATGGCGACGGCCGGCGCGGCAGAGCCCCAGCCGACGACCACACAAAACAGCGTGGTGAGCACAGGCGCCCCGGAAGCCGCGATCGCGCCTCCGATCGGGTCCTGAACGCGAAGGCATGGCACCGGGCGCGAGGACGTTCGTCACGACCGCGACAGCTCTGGGCGTGACGTTCCTCCTCGCGTTCATCGCTCACTACGGGCCAGGCGGGTTGCGGGCGCGGCTCGACGCCCACCTGGCCTTCTGGCCGCAGAAGTGGGTGTTCTTCACCGAGCTCGACCGGGATGTGGTGACCGGGTACCGGGTAGCGGACGGCACCGGCGACCTGACCGCGTTCGATGACAGCTGGTATGCGGGTTTCAGCAGGACGAGCCATGCTCGGGCGCAGGAAATGCGTTTGCTGGCACGTCAGGTCCCCGACGAGTACTGGCAGGTGTGCGCCGGCGTTGTCGGGACGCGATGCACCGAACCACTCGACAACAGCCGGGCCTTCCAGGTGACGAACCACGCACGACGCACACAGCTCTGCGGACGCGTCGCTATCGCGGTGGAGCGGCCCAGCCATCCGGAACGCGCCGACCTGATCGCGTTCGTCGACCTGGTCTGTCCGAAGTGAACACCCTGGCGAGCAGAGTGGCGCTCGTCGCCGAACACACCGACCCGCGTGGGCGGGCGCTGGCGGTCGGCCGGAGCTTGATCGCCGCGGGCGGGCTGGTCGTGCTCCTGTTCAGTCCGGACACGGCGCTCTTCGACGACCTCGTGTGGCCGCCTGACGGTATGCGCTGCAGCGGTGTGCGCGCGGCGGCACTCTGGTGCCTGGCCGGATCCTCCGATCACGGGTTGCTGCTCAGCCGCGTGATCAGCATTGCGGTCCTGCTGCTCGTGCTGTCCGGGTTCAGTCCGCGGTGGACGTGCATCCCGCACTGGTACGTCGCGTTCAGCCTCGGCGTGAGCTCCACCACGGCGAACGGCGGTGAATCGGTGGCCCAGATCGCCACCGTGCTGCTCATCCCGATCTGTCTCGGCGACAGCCGCCTGTGGCAGTGGACTTCGCCCACCTCACCACTGCCGCCCGCGTGGCGGGGCAGTGCGGCAGCAGCGCTGCTGGCCACACGCGGCCAGCTGGTCGTCATCTACCTGACCGCGGTCGTGTCCAAACTCATGGACCCGTTCTGGCGCAACGGAACCGCGTTGCGCAACGTGGCCGCGGATCCTCTGTTCGGATTCCCCCACGCGGTCCGGCAGCTGCTCCAGCCCCTGTTCGACGCCCCGCCGCTCCTCGCGGCAGCCACGTGGTCCGTGATCGGCGTGCAGATGCTCGTCGTGGCGGGAATCGTCGCTCCAGGCAGAGGACGCGCACGGATCGCGCTGGTGCTGGGCGTGTGCCTGCACCTGGCGATCGGCGTGCTGATGAACCTGCTGAGCTTCGGGCTGATCATGATCGGTCTGCTGGTCATCGGCTTGGTTCCGATCCGATCGCGCCCGCCGGGCACCTGACCGGACGCGAGCGGACTGGGCTTCATGGGGCCCACACCCCCAGCGTGGGCCCGGGAACCACGTTGCCGGTACGCGCTACCTGAACAGCATTCATCGACTACTCGTGGCGCTGATCTGCCCGGATCCCGTGCGTCGGCTGCTCGACGCCAACGAACACTCACCCCGGGTCGGCCGTGTGGCCTACCCGGGGTGAGTGCACGGCGTTGAGCTGGACCGACGTCAGATGCCCGCGGAAGCGAGCCATTCCTTGGCGACCTTCTCGGGCTCCGGCTTGTCCGGAGACGCGAGCTTCTGGTTGAGGTCCAGCAGGACCTTCGTGTCGAGCTTCTTCGAGATGGCGTTGAGGGTGTCGCGGACCTGCTGCGACGCCTTCTTCTCGTTGACGAGCGGCACCACGTTCTGCGCGGCGAAGACGTTCTTCGGGTCTTCCAGCACCACGAACTCGTTGGCCTTGATGGAGGCGTCCGTCGTGAAGAGGTCTGCCGCCTGCACCGTGTTGTCCTTCAGGCCCGCGACGGTCAGCGGGCCGCCGACGTCGAGCGCCTTGAACTGCTTGAACTCGCAGTTGTACTTGGCCTTCAGGCCGGGCAGGCCGTCGGGGCGGTTCTGGAACTCCGGCGGGCCACCGAAGACGAGGTCCTTGCAGTACGGCGAGATGTCCTCGATGGTCTTGAGGCTGTACTGCGCGGCGATCTGCTTGGTGACGACGACCGCGTCCTTGTCCTCCGCCGCGGACTTGTCGAGCACGGTGAGGCCCTGCGGCAGCGACTTCTTCAGCGCCGTGTACACCTCGTCGGGGCCGACCTCGGTCGCCTCCTTGTTGACGTACTTGAGAAGCACGCCCGTGTACTCGGGGATCAGGTCGATGGAGCCGTCCTGCACGCCCTTGAAGTACAGCTCGCGGTTGCCGATGTTCAGCTTCTTGGAGACCTTGATGCCCTTGGCCGCCAACGCTTGCGCGTAGATCTCGGCGAGCACGGTCGACTCCGGGAAGTTGGCGGAACCCACGACGATGGTGTCCGTCGGCGCCGGGTTGTTGTTGCCGCCTCCGGACAGCGGGTCACCGCCGCACGCCGACAGAAGCATCACGGCAGCGACAGCCGTGGCGATGCGCTTCATCATTTTCCTCCGGTTCCCACTGGACGCAGCCCTGGCGAGACCGTCAGCCGTTGCAGGCCGGCGAACCCCAGGTCGACGAGAACGGCGAGCAGTGCCACGAGCACCGCGCCGGCGAGCATCTGTCCGAACTCCTGCAGGGCGAGGCCGTCGAAGACGAGCCTGCCGAGACCCCCGGCGCCGGTGTAGGCGGCGATGGTGGCGGTCGCGACCACTTGCAGTGCGGCGCCGCGGAAACCGCCGTAGATCAACGGAAGCGCGTTCGGGATCTCCACGTTCAACAGCACGCCCGACTCGCGCATGCCGACGCCGCGTGCCGCGTCGACCGTCACCGGGTCGACCGCGCGGATGCCCGCGTAGGTGCCCGCCATGATCGGCGGGATCGCCAGCAGCACCAGGGCGACGTACACCGGGAAGTCGCCGAGGCCCGCCCACAGCACGACGAGGATCAGCACGGCCGTCGTCGGCAACGCCCGCAACGCGTTGGACAGCCCGACGACGACGAAGCCGCCCTTGCCGGTGTGGCCGACGAACGCGCCGAGCGGGATCGCGATCACCGCGGCGATCAGCAGCGTCACCAGCGTGTAGCCGAGATGTTCCAGCAGCCGCACCGGAATTCCGGTCGGGCCGGACCAGTGCGCGGGGTCGAAGAGCCAGCCGCCCATCAGCTCACCTCCCCGCCCTCGCCCACGGCGTGAGCACTCGTCCGAGCAGCAACAGCAGACCGTCCGCGAGCACCGCCAGCGCGACCGTCCCGATGAGACCCGCGAAGACCTTGGCGGAGTTGTCGGTCTGGTAGCCCTCGGTGAAGAGCTGGCCGTAGCCGCCGAGGCCGACGAGCGCGCCGACGCTCACCATGCTGATGTTCGACACGGTCGCGACGCGCAGGCCCGCGATCGTGACGGGCAGGGCGAGCGGGAAGTCGACCGTCAGGAAGCGGCGCAACGGCCGGTAGCCCATCGCGTTCGCGGCGGCGGTCACGTGACCGGGCACCGACGACAACGCGTCCGCGACCGAGCGGACCATCAGCGCGATCGTGTAGATCACCAGCGGCACGATGACGTTGATCTCGTCGAGGATCTTCGCGCCGATCAGCACCGGGGTGATCACGATCAGCGCGATGGACGGGATCGTGAACAGGACGTTGGCGAGCGGGAAGAGGATCGCACGGGCCGTGGCGGACCGGCTCGCGAGCCACCCGAGCGGGATCGACAGCACGAACCCGATCAGCACCGGCACCGCGGAGAGCCGCAGGTGCACCTCGGTGACTTCCCAGAACCTGTCCCAGTTCTCGAAAATCCAGGTCACTTCGGGACCTCACCCGCCGCGCGGGCCTTCGCGAGCGCGGAGATCACGTCGTCGGCCTGCACGACGCCGATCACCGCGCCGCTCTCGTCGACCGCCACGCCGAGCGCGGACGGCGAGCTGAGCGCCGCGTCGAGCGCGCCGCGCAACGTGCTGCCGTCGTAGAGCGATCCGCCGGAGATGAGGTCCTGCTCGCGCACCTCGACCTCACCGTCCACACCGGACAGCCAGCCCCTGGGCCGGTTCTCGGAGTCGACGACGAGCGTCCAGTCGTCGACGACGACGCGCTCGCCGAGCTTGGCCGTGGCGACGGGCCGCACGGGCACGTCGGCGTGCAGGAAAGTGAGCGTGCGGTAGCCGCGGTCCCTGCCGACGAACGAGGCCACGAAGTCGTTGGCGGGCGCGGCCAGCAGCTCGGTCGGCCGCGCGTACTGCGCGAGGTGGCCGCCCGTCTGGAACACCGCGACGCGCTCGCCGAGCTTGAGCGCCTCGTCGATGTCGTGCGTGACGAAGACGATCGTCTTGTCGAGTTCCGCCTGCAGGCGAAGGAGTTCGTTCTGCAGGTCCTCGCGCACGACCGGGTCCACGGCGCTGAACGGTTCGTCCATCAGCAGCACCGGCGGGTCGGCCGCCAACGCCCGCGCGACGCCCACGCGTTGCTGCTGACCACCGCTGAGCTGCGCCGGGTAGCGCCTGCCGAACGCGGGGTCGAGCCCGACGATCTCCAGCAGCTCCGCGGCACGGGTGCGGGCCTTGCGTCTGTCCCAACCGGACAGCAGCGGCACGGTCGCGACGTTGTCCAGCACCGTTCGGTGCGGGAAGAGCCCCGCCTGCTGGATCACGTAGCCGATGCCGCGCCGCAACGTCGGCGGATCCACGCTGAGCACGTCCTTGCCGTCCACCAGGATCGTGCCGGACGTGGGATCGATCATGCGGTTGACCATGCGCAGCGACGTCGTCTTGCCGCAGCCGGAAGGACCGACGAACACCGTGATGGTGCCCGCCTCGACCGCGAGGTCGAGCTCGTCGACAGCGATGGTCCCGTCCTCGAACCGCTTGGTGACGGCCCGGAACTCGATCACCCTTCGGATCCCTCCGGTCGTGACGGTCTCCCCGATTCGGACCGCCCTGGATGTAGATCTGAAAGACCTTAACTCGTTCGGCGTACCCCGGCACAGCGTTCCACGATCTGGCAGGCCGTATGGTTTACCGCTTGTGACGATCGACCAGGTTCGGCAGTTGGTGGCGGAGCGCGGCGTACACGCCCGCAAGCTCCGCGAGGTGTTGTCCCTGCTCAGCGAGGACTGGCACCCGCTGGCCGAGCTCGTGCGCCTGCCCGCCGTCCCTCGCCGCACGGTCCAGGACCTGCTCAGGGCGCTCGGCGACGACATGGAATCTTCAGACGATCGTTACCGCATCGCACCCGGCAAAGTGGCCGGCTACCGGGACGCCTTCGGCATCTCGGGCGTTCGCGACCACACCGACGTGCTGCGCCAGATCCTCGTCGACATCGCCGACGTCCCACCGCCGTTGTCCTCGTTGGACCACGTGCAGGCCACCGCGGAGACGGCGCTGAACCGCGCGGTGTGGCTGGACTCGACGTACGACCTCGCGGGCAAGCGTTTGTTGTGCCTCGGCGACCACGACCTGACGTCACTCGCCGTCGCCGCCGTCAACCCGCACGTGTCGATCACGGTCGTGGATCTGGACGAACGGCTGCTGGAGTTCATCGACTCGCGGGCCGCCGCAAGGGAACTGGACGTCCGGACGTTGCACTGCGACATGCGTTTCGGGCTGCCCACCTCGGTTCTCGAGTCCTTCGACCTCGTCTTCAGCGACCCGCCCTACACGCCGGAGGGCATGGGGCTCTTCGCCGGACGGGCGGTCGAGGCCCTCCGCGACATCACCGACGGGCGGGTGCTGCTGGCCTACGGCTTCTCCGACCGCACGCCCGCGCTGGGCCTGAAGGTGCAGCAGGAGCTGCAGAAGCTCGGGCTGGTGTTCGAGGCGATCCTGCCCGCGTTCCACCGGTTCGACGGCGCCCAGGCCATCGGGTCGGCCGCCGATCTGTACGTCTGCCGCCCCACCGGCCGGCGCGCGGTGTCCGGTGGCACGCGGATCTACACGCACGGCGCGCAGTCCGTGGAGTCGTCCGGGCCGTCGCGGGAAGCACTTGCCGCGCTGTCGGAACTGGCGCCGCGCCCGGAGTCCTCGCCACCGCCGAAACCGCGGTCAGCCGGCTGGGCCGAGCCCGTCGGCAAGGGCGCCGCGTCGCTGGCGGTCGACCTGTCGGCGGATCCGGGACCGTGGTTGCTGCGCACCCTGCTGGCGTCGAGCCCGGCCCGGCTGGCGTGCCTGGTGCCGAACAACCATCCGGCCGTGTCGTCGGAGGCGGGGCAGAAGGAGCTGCAGGAGCTGGTGCAGACCCGGTTCAAGCTGAAGTTCCTGCGCAACAACCCGGACGGCAGGACCACGATCGTCGTCGCCGACCAGGTGCTGACCGGAACGCTGTCGCTGGGCGACCGCACGGTCCGCGAGGTTCTCATGAAGGCGCACGGCAAGCTGCGCAACGTGTGGCGCGAGGCGCTGATCACGGCGTCGCAGGGCGTGCTGACCAAGAAGCAGGCGGCGGAGATCGTCGACAACGCCTCGGTGGCGTCCGAGGACCTCGAACTGCGGTTGATCGACCTGCCGAAGCACCGGATCGCGGCGCTGCTGCCGGAGATCTCAGCCAGCGCGCGGTATGTGGAGCGGCCCGAGGGCTAGCACGGCGCGGAACTCCTTGGGCGGCACCGGACGTGAGAACAACCAGCCCTGGTACGCGTCCACGCCGACCCCGCGCAGCACGTGGAACTGCGTGGCCGTCTCGACACCCTCGGCCACGCACTTGCGCCCCATCGCCCGCGCCATGTCCACGACCGCACGCGCGACGGCGAAGTCCGAGGAGTCGTTGCCCACACCGGAGACGAACCGCCGGTCCACCTTGATGATCTGCGCCGGCAGGTCCTTCAGGCGCGCCAGCGACGAGTAGCCGGTGCCGAAGTCGTCCACGGCGAACTGCACGCCGCGCTGCACCAGCTCGTCCATCGACTGCCGCACCCGTGACGGCAGGTCGACCAACGCGGTCTCGACCAGCTCCAGGACCACGCGGTCCCACGGCACGCCGGACTCCAGGATCGCGGTCGACACGATGTCGACGAACTCGGGATCGCCCGGTACCAGGCCCGCCAGGTTGACCGCCACCGACACCGGGCGGCCGTCGGGCGCGGGCCAGGTGGCGGCCTCGCGCAACGCGGTCCGCAACACCCAGCGGTCGAGCTCGCGCATCAGGTCGCCCTGTTCGGCGACGGGCAGGAACACGTCCGGCGGCAACAGCCCGCGGTCCGGGTGCGGCCAGCGCACCAGGGCCTCGGCGGTCAGCACGGCACCGTCGACGCCCACGACCGGCTGGAAGTGCAACGCCAGTCCGTCGTGCTGCAGCGCGTCCCGCAGCTGGCCTTCGAGGTGCACCTGGCGGTCCGCGGAGGCGATCAACGCGGCCGAGGCCAGCGACACCCGTCCGGCACCGTTGCGCTTCGCCTCGAACATCGCGGCGTCGGCGAACCGCAGGAGGTCCGCCCCGTTGGCCCGGGAACCGTTGGGAACGGCCGCACCGATCGAGGCCGAGACCCGGACCAGCTGTCCGTGCACCGGAACGGCGGTGCGCAGCAACGAGGCGACCCGCGTGGCCAGCGCGTCGACACCGCCGACCGCGTCGATGTCCTCGCAGATGATCACGTACTCGTCGCCGGACAACCGCGCGGCCGTGCAGCCGTCGGGAAGACCGCCTTCGAGCCGGCGGGCCAGCGCCACCAGCAGCTCGTCGCCCGCGTCGTGGCCCAGGGAGTCGTTGACGCGCTTGAAGTTGTCGATGTCGCAGAAGAACACGGCGACCTTGGACCGGCCGGGACCGTCCAGCAGCTTGCCGAGCATCTCCTTGACCAGCGCGCGGTTCGGCAGGCCGGTCAGCTCGTCGTGCGTCGCCTGGTGCCGCAACGCCTCGGCGGTCCGGCGGCGTTCGGTGATGTCGAGGAACACGATCAGCCAGAAGCGGCGGCCGTCGTCCTGCACGGACAACGCGATGTGCAGCTCGCAGTAGACCTTCTCGCCGTCGGGACGCACGAGGATGCGCTGCGGGATCTTCTGCGTGCGTTCGGCGGCCCACTGCAGGCCGGGCGAGGTGTCCTCGGGGTGGGTGAGCTGCTCGGCGGTCATGCCGCGCAGCTGCTCCAGCTCCATGCCCAGCAGGTCGCACAACGCGTCGTTGGCGTCGACCAGGCGCTCGGCCTCGTCGAACAGGCCGATGCCGACCGGCGTCACGGAGACCAGGTCGGTGAAGCGCTGCGAGGAACGCTTCATGCGGGCCTCGGCGGCGCGCTGCTCGGTCACGTCCTGCGCGGTGCCGACGGCCAGCTGCGCGCCCTGGGGATCGCGGACGATCATGCCGTGGCAGCGGAAGATCCGGGTCGAACCGTCGCGGCGGACCACCCGGTGCTCGCACTGCACGGCGACCTCGTCGACGGCGAGCTGCCGCCACAGGTCGTCGACCCAGCCGCGGTCCTCGGGGTGCACGAGGTCGAGGTAGTACTGGTAGTTGCCGACGACGTCCGCGGGAATGCCGTAGAGCTCGCGCAGCATGTCCGACCAGACGACGTCGCCGGTCGCGGGGTTCCACTCCCACATGCCCAGGCGTGCGGCCTGCTGCGCGTCCGCCAGTCTTCGGCGGTCCTCGCGCATCTGGCGTTCCAGCGCACGTGCCTCGGTGACGTCCTGGATCGTGCCGTGGTAGCGCTCGATGCGGCCGGACGAGTCGATCTCCGCGCGGGCCCGGCACATGTAGACGCGCTCGCCCATCTCGCTGCGGACCTCGACCTCGACGGGCTCGTCGTCCTGGGCGTGCAGCAGCTGGTGCCGCAGGTTCTTGACGAGCTCCTTGTCGGCCGGGTGCACGCCGCTGAGCAGGTCGTCGTCGGGCGTCATGCCCAGCTCGGCGTACATCTCCATCAGCACTTCGCTGCGGTGCACGGCCCGCGTGCCCGTCTCGTACGCCCAGCTGCCGATGCGGGCGATGCGCTGCGCCTCCAGCAACCGCTGACGCTCCTGCGCGAGCTCGATGGCCGCGCGCTTGGACTCGGTGATGTCGCGGATGTACCCGGTGATCTTGTCGAGCTGGCCGGCGTCGGTCAGCCGCGCCTCGGCGACACCGCGGATCCACCGCAGCTGGCCGTCCGGGCGCACGATCCGGTACTCGATGTCGATGGGGTCGCCGGTGATCTCGCGGCCCTGCCAGTACGACTCGACCATGGCGTAGTCGTCCGGGTGCACGACGTCCAGCACGGCCTGCGCGCCGGGGACGACCGTGCCGCGTTCGACGCCGAGCAGCTCGTAGTGGGTGTCCGACCAGACGGTCAGACCGGTCTCCGGGTCGTACTCCCACGAGCCCAGCTCCGCGACCCGCTGGACCTTGCGCAACCGGCGCTGCTCGTCGCGCAGCGCGTCCGCCGCGGCGGACAGGTCGGAGACGTCGATCAGCAGCACGGCCTGCAGGCCCGTGCCGGGAACGGCGTGCCTGGCCACGCGCACCGGGAGCTCCGTGCCGTCGCCGCGCAGCAACCGCAGGTCGGACTGGTCACCGAGCAGCAGCTCACCGAGCGGGTGCCCGACGAGGTCGTCGGCACCCTGCACGGCCGCGAGCTCCACGGCGGCGGGGTTCGCCTGCATGACGACACCCTTGGCGTCGACGAGCAACGACGGCGCGTCGGGCAGTGTCAGCCCGTCGAGCGTCATCGGAGGTTTCGCAGCCGTCCGTGCACGGCCGTTCACCACCGTCGCGCGTCCTACCCACTTGGGCACCGGCCCACCCTCTCCCGCATCCGCCGCCCGCGGCAATTCGGGTGGACACGACAACGGCACCCGAACGGCGGCAAACACGAACCCTCTCCTCGGGTGAACACCCGAGGAGAGGGACGGTAGCGCTTCAGAGCGTCATCGCCCACCCCTGCACGGGTTAACGAAAAGCCACGTTCGTGGTTCCGGTCTCCGTGAAGATGCGAAAAGGTGGCGAATTTCCGGATCGGCTCAGGCCACGCCGTCGGCCTTCGCGGCCAGGGCGACAGCCGCCGCGACCTCGGGTCCGACCCGCGGGTCCAGCGCGGACGGGACAATTCGATCTGGACCCAAATCATCTTTCGCGACGGCCAGAATGGCATCCGCGGCCGCGAGCTTCATGCCCTCGGTGATCCGTCGCGCACCCGCGTCGAGCGCACCCCGGAAAATTCCGGGGAACGCGAGCACGTTGTTGATCTGGTTCGGGAAGTCGCTGCGACCGGTCGCCACGATCGCGGCGTGCCGGGCCGCGACGTCCGGGTGCACCTCGGGGTCCGGGTTGGACAACGCGAACACGATCGAGTCGTTCGCCATGCTCGCGATCACGTCCTCGGACACCTTCGACGACGACACGCCGATGAAGACGTCCGCGCCGCGCAGCGCCACCTCGATGCCGCCGTCGAGGTTGCTGCCGTTGGTGACCGCCGCGATCTCTTCCTTGATCGGGTTGAGCCCGGCGCGACCGGTGCGGACGATGCCGCGCGAGTCGAGCAGCGTGACCTCGCCGACGCCCGCCGCGAGGAGGATCTTGGCGATCGCGATGCCCGCGGCGCCCGCACCGGAGATGACCACCCGCTGGTCGCCGATGTTCTTGCCGAGCACCTCGTTCGCGCCGTTGAGGGCGGCGAGCGACACGACGGCCGTGCCGTGCTGGTCGTCGTGCATGACCGGGCAGTCGAGCGCCTCGATCAGCTTCTGCTCCAGCTCGAAGCAGCGCGGTGCCGACACGTCCTCGAGGTTGACCGCGCCGAACGACGGGCGCAGCCGGACCAGGGTCTCGACGATCTCGTCCACGTCCGTCGTGTTCAGCACGAGCGGGATGGAGTCGAGGCCGCCGAACGTCTTGAACAGCGCCGACTTGCCCTCCATGACGGGCAGCGACGCGCTGGGACCGATGTCGCCGAGGCCGAGCACCGCGGTTCCGTCGCTCACGACGACGACCAGGCGGTGCGCCCAGGTGTACCTCGCGGCCAGGGAGGCGTCCTGGGCGATGGCCTTGCTCACTCGTGCGACACCGGGGGTGTACGCGATGGACAGCGCTTTGGGGTCAGCGAGCGAGGCGGTCGCGCCGACCTCCAGCTTCCCGCCCACGTGCGCGCTGAAGATCTCCTCGTCCGTCAGTTTCGTCGGATCGGAGTTCTCGGTACGGGCTTCGTTCACTGCTGTCACGGCGTCCCTCCTGCGGTGCGGGCGGCGTAGTAGCCCAACTTGGGCTCATCACCAAACGGCGCACCGGCCCAGCGTTGTCACGCCGGGTACACGGGGCCTGGAAACTCGGTCGAGGCGCTCCGACGAGTTGCGTCGGAGAACAGTCCGAGTGCTGCGGGTGACGGAAGTGTGGCAGGGTCGCGCTCGCCTGTCTGCGGCGGGGATCACACTTTTTTCGCAGGTCAGAGGGCATGTAGCAAGACGTCTGTCCGGTTTTCTGCACCGACCGGTCGGTTTATGCAGGCAGGAAGCACCCGATCGGTCAAGAAAGATTGACGCCTTAGAGTGACGACATGCAGGCGAGTTCGCTGAAAATTGACGGCGCGTTCGAGTTCATCCCTCGGACATTTCCCGACGACCGCGGCGTGTTCGTCTCGCCGTACCAGGAGGCCGCCTTCACCGAGGCGGTCGGCCACCCCCTGAGGGTCGCTCAGACGAACCACAGCGTGTCGCGCGCGGGCACCATCCGCGGCATCCACTACGCGGACGTGCCGCCGTCCCAGGCGAAGTACGTCTTCTGCCCGCGCGGCTCGTTCATCGACGTGATCGTCGACATCCGGGTCGGCTCCCCCACGTTCGGCCAGTGGGAGGCGGTGCTGGTGTCGTCGGAGAAGTGCAACGCCGTCTACGTGGCGGAGGGACTGGGCCACGCGATGATCGCGCTGGAGGACGGCACGACCATGAACTACCTGTGCTCCACGGTCTACAACCCGACCGGCGAGCACGGCCTGACCCCGCTCGACCCGGCCCTGGACCTGCCGTGGCCGCGCGAGCTCGAGTTCCTGCTCTCGGAGAAGGACAGGTCGGCGCCGACCCTGGCCGAAGCCCACGAAGCCGGCGCCCTGCCGCGCTACGAGGACTGCCTGGCGCTGTACGCGGCGCTCAAAGCCTGATCCGTGGCCTCGGCCACAGCCGCGCCCTGACGACTCCGAGCACCTCGGCCGGCCCGAGCTGCTCGGAGTCGGTGCTGGCGAACGGGTTGTCTCCCACCACGTGCCACCCGCCGTCCACTTGATGGGAGGCGCGCTTCACCGACAACTGCCCGGGTCTGCCGGCCCACCGCACCAGCACCACGTCGTTCGGTTTGGCCTGCGCACCCCATCTGACCAGCACGATGTCGTCGTTGCGCAGGGCCGGCGCCATCGACGGACCTTTCACGAGCACGGTGGAGAGGCGCGGTCTCAACGATCACCCTTCGGTCAGCCGGAGTAGGGTCCTTACTTGTCGGAGCATCCACTGTTTTCACTCTGGGAGGAACGATGCGACTCGTGTCGCGCATTCTCCGCCCGCGCGTCGAGGCAACCGCGCACTGCGACCTGCCCTGCGGCGTCTACGACCCGGCGCAGGCCCGCATCGAGGCCGAGTCGATCAAGGCGGTCCAGGAGAAGTACCAGGCGAACGAGGACCCGGAGTTCCGGGAGCGTGCCGTCCTGATCAAGGAGCAGCGCAGCGAGCTCGTCAAGCACCACCTGTGGGTGCTGTGGACGGACTACTTCAAGCCGCCGCACTTCGAGAAGTACCCCGAGCTGCACGACCTCTTCAACCGCGCCACCAAGGCCGCGGGTGCGTCGGGCACCAAGGGGTCGATGGACCCGGCGACGGGCCAGCAGCTGCTGGACCTGATCGCGCAGATCGACAAGATCTTCTGGGAGACCAAGCAGGGCTGAGCCCAAAGCCTTGCCGACGACGCTGACCAGCGGAAGCCTCTTTCGCCGGTCAGCGTCGTTTCTCGTTTTGACGGGTCCGCGGACGGCCCGAGCAAGTCCACATCGGACAGCACTCCTGCCGGTCGCGACGATTCGTGCCTGAATGAAGCTTGACCGGCATTCGAACGCCTGTGCGATGGTGACCGGGTGCGGATGACGTGGCAGCAAGCAGCGCAGTACGACGCTCAGGTGGACCTGCTGCGCAAGCTGGCCAACACCTCGGCGCGGTTCAACGTCCGCGAGATGGACGGCCAACCCGTCCTCGTCGACGACCGCCTGCCGAACGGTGAATGCGTCCGAGTCGACGGCCCTGCGGCCCCGGACCTGATGCGGCACCTGTTCCACCTCAACTACTACGCGCTGCTGTCCATCGTCGGACTGCTCGAAGCCGCCCGGGGAACCAAGGCGCAGTCGAACGCGGTCGAACTCCTCAAGCGCCTGAAGCTCGACCAGGACCCGTTGCAACCGCCCACGAGTCAGTGAGCTTTCGTGCTTCGCAAATATCCGCGCGGGTTACCGCCTCAAGATTGGAACGAGCCAACGTTGTGACGGGGTGGTCAGGTCCCAGCGCCCGCTCGCAGCCGGTGAGAGTGGCCCCGTACAGCGGGACCGCCCGGCTCAGATCACCAACCGTCCAGGGCCGGTGTCGGCAGCAGAGAGTGCCGACATCACCACCGCCAAATACCTGCGACACAAGATCTGGGTACTGCTAGACAGCGCTGGTGAATCGACGCGAACTCAGCGCTATCGCGCACACAGACCATCCGATTTCGGCTCCATTGAGCGACAGCACAGTGGAGCACCTTCTCCACCGGTCCATCCGCGGGCAGGACGATCACCTGCTCGATCTGGGCTGCGGCGAGGGCGAGTGGTTGCTACGCGCGCTACAGGCGCACAGCGGCGTAACGGCTGTCGGAGTCGACATCTCGGGCGAAGGCTTCGACCGCGTCCTCGGCGAGGCCGCCCGGCTAGGTCTGGAAGATCGGCTCGAACTGCGCCGCCAGGACGTCGCCGAGTACCGGTCGACCAGGAAAGCGGACTTGGTGCTCAGCGTGGGAGCCGCCTACGCGTTCGGCGGGCTGCTCCCCACGTTGAACGCCGCTCGAGAGCATCTCGCCGAAGACGGGATACTCCTGCTCGGCGACTGCTTCTGGGAGCGCGAGCCCGACGCTGCGGTCCGAGCGGAACTGGAGGACGGTCCGCAGAAGTACGCGGATCTCCCGACCACCGTGGCCCAGGTCGTCGCCGACGGATGGACACCGGTCTACGGACACATCAGCACCATCGCGGAGTGGGACGAGTACGAATGGTGCTGGACCGGCACCCTCGCCCGGTGGGCCCTCGACAATCCCGAACACCCCGGCAGCGACCTCGCCCTTCAGACGTCAGCGGCCCACCGCACCAGCTGGCTGGGCGGCTACCGCGGAGTTCTCGGGTTCGTCGTTCTCCTGCTGCGGCGCACACCTCCCCCGGCATCGCCTGAGGTGTCCTGAGGGAAGCCCTTGACTCCTCACCAAGCGCCTTGCCAGAGGTCTTGTCCGCAACCCGCCTGCCGAGCGGTTACGTGGATGAAGGGCTCATTCATCCACACCAGGTGGAGGAAGGAACCCTTCATCCACCTCACCGGACAGCGATCGCTCGACCGGTTGACCCAAGTTGTCCACAGTGGACATCAGGCCGCCGGGGCGGTTCACGTCCGTGAGCCTGCCCACATCGCGAAGTGGGCCGCGTGATGGACTTAGTACCGTGCACGGTAGCGGTGGTGGGGCTCGCCGCTCCGTTCCGGAGAACCGCAGCGTCTGCTGCCAACAGTCCCTACTCAGACCGGGCCGTGCCATGTCCGGTGACGGAGTAGGAGGCTGTGCGTGTCCCTGAACGACGAGGCCGAGTTGGCTGATCCCGTCGATCTGCACGTCGGCGCCCAGCGTCGCGAACTCGTGCGCCACCACGCGCCGGTGCTCACCGTCATCGCGATCGGCGGCGGGCTCGGGGCGCTCGCCCGCTACGGGCTGGGGTTGCTGCTGCCCACCCGGCCGGGCGAGTTCCCGTGGGGGACCTTTCTCGTCAACACGGCGGGCTGCCTGCTGATCGGCGTGCTGATGGTCCTGATCACCGATGTGTGGACCGCTCACCGCCTGGTCCGCCCGTTCTTCGGTGTCGGAGTTCTGGGCGGGTTCACCACCTTCTCGACCTACGCGCTGGAGATCCGCAACCTGCTCCAGCACTCCGGATTCGGACTGGCGGCGGTCTACCTCACCGCGACGTTCCTCGGCGCCATGATCGCCGTGGTCACCGGGGCGTGGGCCACCCGAGCACTGGCCAGGACCCGCATGGGAGGAACAGGGGCATGACCGCGCTGCTGGTGTTTCTCGGTGCCATGGTCGGTGCGCCGCTGCGGTATCTCACCGACCGCTTCGTGCAGTCACGTCACGAGAGCCTGTTCCCGTGGGGAACCCTCAGCGTCAACGTCCTCGGTTGTCTGATCCTCGGTGGCCTCGCGGGAGCGGGCACGGCTCTCCCCGGTCACGTGCTGGCGCTGGCCGGGACCGGGTTCTGCGGGGCCCTCACGACCTACAGCACCTTCAGCTACGAGACCATGCGGTTGGTGGAGCGGAAGGCGTACCTCTCCGCGATGATGAACGCCGTGGTCAGCATCGCCGCAGGGCTCGGCGCCGTGCTGCTCGCCTGCGCAGGCATCGCCGCGATCGTCAACTGATCGGCACCGCTACCGGCCGCCGGGATCGGCGACCAGCAGCACCGGACGGTGCGCGGACCTCGCCACCCGGTGGCTGACCGAGCCCCGCATCATCCGGGCCAGCGAGCGGTGCCGGTGCGTTCCCACCACGATCATCAGCGCCTGCTGCTCGTCGGCCACGGACACCAGCAACCGCACCGGGTTGCCGCTCCACGCGTGGTAGGTCCAGGCGCCCGGATGCGCGGCCAGCGCCTCCGCGGCCTTCAGGTGCAGGTGCTCGAGCGCCTTGCGCGCGTGGGCTTCCCAGACCTCGACGTCGGAGTCGGGATCGATCGGGTAGTCGCGGAGGTCGACGCCGTGCACCACGTGCAGATCGGCGCGAAGACGGCAGGCGAGATCAGCCGCCGTGCGGAGTGCGGCGAGGCTGGCGGCCTGGTCGTCGAACCCGACCACCAGCACAGAGGTCCCCGCCGGGACGCCGTGCTGAACAGCGGGCACCGTCAATCTTCGTTCTTCGGGCTTCGACACGTTCACCACACCGCCTTCCATCGGCGCACGGGTTGTCGGAGTACCAGGTTGACACGGTTCACGACGTCGGTCGTTCTGACCATCTGTCGTTTGGGCGTAACCACCGCTTCACCGTCCGCGATGTGACCTGGTGTGGCTGGTGACGACGCATGGGACTTCTTCGTCTCCTACACCGGGGCCGACCGGACCTGGGCCGAGTGGATCGCCTGGGAGCTCGAAGCGCAGGGACATCTGGTCCTGATCCAGGCCTGGGACATGGTGCCCGGCACCGACTGGTTCGAGCGCATGCACGCGGGCGTGCAGGGCGCGCGGCGCACCGTCGCCGTGCTGTCGACCGCGTACCTCGACTCGGTGTTCGGCGCGATGGAGTGGCAGGCCGCCCGCCGCACGGGCCGCACGTTGCTGGTGCTGCGGGTCGAGGACTGCGAACGGCCGGGCTTGCTGGGGTCCGTCGTCAGCGACGACCTGTTCGGCGTGGACGAGGACACCGCACGCGCGCGGTTGCTCCGCGCCGTTCAGGGTGCGGTCGAGGGGCGGCTGAAGCCTTCCGAGCGTCCCGGGTTCCCCGGTCGCGGAAAGCCCGGTTTCCCCGGTGCGCTGCCGGCCGTGTGGAACGTGCCGCCGCGCAACCCCAACTTCACCGGACGGGCCGAGCCGCTCGACCGGATGCGCTCCGGGCAGACGGTGGCGGTGCACTCGTTGCACGGCATGGGCGGCGTGGGCAAGACGCAACTCGCGATCGAGTACGCCCACCGTCACGCCGGCGACTTCGACGTCGTGTGGTGGATCCCGGCCGAGCAACCCGCGTTGATCCCGGACCACCTGACCGAGCTCGGCATCGCGCTCGGGCTCGACGTCGAACCGTCCACGATCGCCCCGGTGCTCGCGTGGCTGCGCGGCCGGGAGCGCTGGCTGCTGGTGTTCGACAACGCGGAGGACCCCGCGGCGCTGAGGCCGTTCCTGCCCGGCGGCGCGGGCCAGGTCGTGATCACCACGCGGCGCGGCGGGTTCGGCGCGCTGGGCACGGTCCTGGACCTGGACGTGCTCGACCGCGAGGAGAGCATCGCGCTCCTGCTACGACGCCTGCCCACCACTTCGGCCGAGCACGCCGAGAAACTCGCCGAGCTGCTGGGAGACCTACCTCTGGCGATCGAACAGGCCGCGGCCTACCTGGAGACCACCGGGCTGCCGGCGGACGAGTACATCGCGCTGTTCCGCGAACGAGCGGCAGACCTCATCGGTCGCGGACGGGTGATCGACCGGCAGGAGACCCTGACGACGTTGTGGGACATGTCGCTCGCCGAGCTGGCGAAGCAGAGCCCCGCCGCGATCCATCTGCTGGGCCTGCTTGCCCACATGGCACCGGAACCGGTGCCGCTCGACCTGTTCACGCTGCATCCCGACATGCTTCCCGCGTCCCTGGCCGACGCGGCGCGGGATCCGCTCGACTGGGCGGAAACGGTCGGAGCACTGGCCGACCGGTTCTTCGTCCGGCGGGACGGCTCGGAGCTGACCATCGCCCATCGGCTCCTCCAGCAGTCGCTGCAAGCCCAGCAGGGCAGGGGAGCATTCGCGAACGCACTGGTGCAGCGACTTCTGTTCCTCGATCTGCCCTTCGACGTCCAGGACGCGCCGGCGACCTGGCCACGCTGGCGGGCGCTGCTCCCGCACGTCCTGTTCGCCACCACGGACGTCGACACGGCCAGACCGGAACACACGAGCCTCCTGCTCGACCGAGCCGCCGTCTTCCTGCAAACCACCGGCCGAGCCTCCGACGCCCGTCCGCTGCTCGAACGAGCCCTGGCCATCGACGAAGTGGAACACGGTGTGGACAGCCCGGAGGTCGCCGCCGCACTGAACAACCTCGCGCTCGTCCTGAGCACCCTCGGCTTCCACTCCGACGCCGAAGTGCTGTTGCGCCGATCCCTCGCCATCGCCGAAGTGATCTTCGGTGACGGCGACATCCGGCTCGCCGCCACGCTGAACAACCTCGGCCGCTCCCTCACCCACCAGCACCGCCACGACGAAGCACGACACCTGATCGAACGGGCGCTCGCCATCTTCGAGGCCAACGACGACCGCATCAACGCTGCCATCACCATGCACGGCCTCGGACACGCGCTGACGAACCTGGGGCGCGACGAGGAAGCGTTGGCACTGCACGAGAACGCCCTTGCCGTCATGGAGGACGCGTACGGGGCACATCACCCGCGGGTTGCGGCGGCCCTGAGCAACGTCGCAGGCGCACTGCACAAGCTGCACCTCGACAACGACGCCCGGCCCGCAGCCGAACGAGCGCTCACCCTCTTCGAGAGCTTTTACGGGCCTGACCACAGGGACGTCGCCTTCACCCAGGGCATTCTCGGCGCCGTCCTCGTCGCGCTGGGTGACACCGACCGGGGGCAGCGGCTCATCGATCGGGCTCTGGAGTTCGAGAAGCGGAACAAGAACGGCATCACGTGACCTTGCCGGTCACCTCGAAGCCGGTGCCTGTCGGCGACAACCCTTCGAACTTCAGCCGGACCAGCTCCTCCCCCTCGGCCTCGTTGTCGGTCACGGTCGGCACCTCGACGTCCACTGACGTCTGTCCCCGCGGGATGACCGTCCAGAGCTGGAGCCCGGTCGAGGACAACACCCGTGACGGCGCCGGGTCCTCGCCCGAGTTCTGGAGGAACCACTCGGCGTTGACGTCCGTTGTGGACAGTTCGGCGCCACCGGGCGCCACCGGCCGGCCGACGAGGGTGAAGGCGGCGTCCGCCGCCTCCGACAGGGTCAGCTTCCAGCGCAACGTGCCGCCTTCCGCGACGCTGTCGGCGACCGGGGTCACCGTCAGCTTCGGGATCGGGTCGTCGTTGCGCACCAGCAGCCCGCCGAACGCGGCGCCGACCACGGCATTGTGGATCGCCACCACGCCCACGGGGTACCGTGTGTCGGCGCTCCAGCGGGTGTTGGCGGTGTAGGTGATCGGCACGTCCACGCGGTGCTCGCCGGGCTTCAGCGTCACGAGCTTGGTGACGGGGACGTTGGCCGAGTCGCTGTAGAAGAGCCGGACGGTACGGGTCCCGTTGCCGGTGGCGGTGACGGCCACGTTCTGGGTCACCGTGCCCTCGTCGCCTTCGAGCACCGACGTCACGGTGGCGTCGACGCGGCCGAGCCTGACCGGCAAGACCGGGACGAGGCCCTTGGTGTAGCCGTGGGCGTCGACGAGCAGCGCCTCGCCGGACGCGGACTCGGGAACCAGTTCCAGCGACACCACCCGGCCGAGCCACGCGGGCAGCGGAACGCGAACTTCCTGTGCCCACAGGGCGGACAGGCGGTCGCTGCCGGGCAGGCCGGTCACCGACACCGCGCCCAGCGCGTACTTCTGTCCACTTCGGTCAGTCACGGAGACGCCGAACCGAGTGGCCGGCGCGTTCGGTGGAACCGCGAGGCGCAGCGCGAGTTCCTTCGACCCGTGCAGCGAAACGGGTTCGGCCGGGGTCACGACACCTGCCTGACCGGCGGCCGTCCACTTGAGCGCGACCGCCTGCCGTTCCGGCTGGGCCGACGCGAAGCGGAAGCGGACGAGGTGCGGCGAGCGGGTACCGCACGCGGCAGCGGGATCGGTCGTCACCTCAGCGCACACCCTCGCGCTGCCGGAAGCAACCGTCGAGGTGTCCGGCACGACGAACGGCTTGCGGTCGCCGCCGACGGCGTGCGAGAGCACGCGGGCCGGATCGGCGGACGGCGCGCGGACGCCGGAGCCGTCGAGCAACGGCAGCACGGACTCGTCGCGGGCGAGGAAGAGCCGGGCCGACGCCGCGAGGTACGTGGCGCCCGCGGCCTGCTGCTGGTCCGCGGTCAGCCGCGTGGCAGCGCCCGGCGCGCAGATCGGATCCGGCTGCTGGCCGGGCCAGAAGTCGTCGAACGCCGGCGCCTCGGCCTGACCGGGCGTCCACTCGCTGTTGAAGTAGTTGTGGTTGGCGCCCACCACGTACAGCGCGCTGTGCAGCGCGGCACCTCGGCTCACGCCGCGGGTCTGGTCCACGAACATCTGCCCCTGCAGGTCGGACACGTCACCGTCGCAGCCCGGCAGGACCGTCACGGACGGCACGTCGGGCTGCGGGTTGTGCCCGAAGATCGTCGGCCCGATCAGCGCGGTGCCGCGGACGTGCCACCGCACCGGCCCGCTGAACCCGGTGTCGCCGGGCGGCGGGTTCAGGCTGTCGGTCGCGGCCCGGTTGACCCCTTCACCGCCACGCGAGTGCCCGACCAGCAACACCTTCGACAGGTCGGCCGGCGCGGACCTGACCGCCTCTGGCGCGTCGCCACGACCGGCAGACCAGTCCGCCCACTTCGCCAAGTGGTTGCGCACCAACGACGAACGCCCCTGCGCGCCGGCGTCGACGGTCTGCGCGTCCTGTGCGTTGATGCCGTTGGCCGAGATCGACACCGTCACGTATCCCTGTGACGCCAGCAACTCCTGCGCCTTCAGATAGCCGCGATGGCTCGGCACGGCGGTCAACCCGGCCGGGCACGGCCAGGCGGCGACCATCTGCTTCGGATCCGTCTTGCTGTAGCAGGTGTAATGCCGTCCGTGCAGGAACAGCACCAACGGCCGCTTGCCCTGCGCACCCTCGGGCGCGACCACGACGGCGTCCATCTCGACCGGCGCCGCGTAGCCCGGCAGCCGGATCGGGTCCAGCGAGTACTCACCCCTGGTCGTGGCGTACCGCCCCGGCTTGCCGGGGTCCACCGCCGACTCCGGCGACAACGCGGGCAGCTCCGGCAACGCCAGCTGAGCCGGCGACGGTGCCGTCACGTCCAGCCGCTTGCCCGCCGACCGCACCTGCAGCGCGAAGGGGTCCTTCAGCCGGGCCGTGAGCGTGAACGTCCGCAGGTTCGCCGACTCCGCGGCGATGCCGAGCAGCCGGTCTCCCTCCCAGAACTCGACGCCCGCGTCCGACAACGGCATCGCAGCGGGAGCGGTCCACCGGATCACGTCACCGGCGACCGCCCAGCCCGGTGCCGTCGGTGGCTCCGGGGCGGCCGCGGCAGGCAGCGCGGGCACCACCGCGGCCAGCACGGCGGACATCAACAGTGCGGCTGATCGACGCATGAGCGGGCCCCCTCAAAAGGATTACCACTCATGTTCTAGCGACGTTCCGCCTCTGATCTGCCAAACAAAACGAGAACCAGACCTGAGTATTACGCCGTTCAGACCAAGACCGAACGCTTCAGAAGATCACTGGTCCGCGGCTCCGGGATCGCGTTGGTTCTGGCGCAGCTTGTTCCACGTCGAGGTCAGCTCGGCCCGGATGCGCGCGATGCGCACCCCGAAGGCCTCGCGGATCTCCTGGGCATCTACCTCGTCGGGGGCGCCGTGGTCGGGGTGCTCGGCGGTCATGGCGAGCGGGGTACCTCCGAAGAGGACTCCCCCAAACGTGGTCCCGGTCACTGCCTAGGATCGAACAGGTGAGCACCCACCTCTACCTGCTGCGTCACGGCCAGACCGAGTGGTCCGAGAGCGGCAGGCACACGGGACGCACCGACATCGAGCTGACGCCCGAGGGCGAACAGCAGGCACGCCGCGCGGGCGCCACGCTCGCCTGGCTGAGAGGCACGGACCAGGCTCCCGCGCTCGTGCTGACGAGCCCGCGGCAGCGCGCGACCAGGACGGCGGCGCTGGCCGGTCTGGAGATCAACGGCATGACCGAGGACCTCGCCGAGTGGGACTACGGCGACTACGAGGGCATCACCACGCCGCAGATCCGCGAGCGCGTGCCGGGGTGGACGGTGTGGACGCACCCGATGCCGGGCGGCGAGACGCACGCGGAGGTGCAGGAGCGGGCCCGCAAGGTGCTCGGCGAGGTGCGCAAGATCCTGCCCGGCGGCGACGTGGTGCTGGTGGGGCACGGGCACTTCAGCCGCGTGCTGATCGCGGCGTGGCTGGGACTGGCGTCCGACCAGGGCGTCCACTTCGGACTGGACCCGGCCGGCATCTGCCAGCTGGGCGACGAGCGGGGCGACCCGCAGGTGCGCAGGCTCAACGTGCCTGCCTGGGAGGTGTGATGATCCGGCGGGTGGAACCGCGTGACGTCGACGCGGTCGTGGAGCTGGTGCACGAGCTCGCGCTGTACGAACGGGCGCCGGAGCAGTGCCACCTGACCTCGGAACAGTTGCACACCGCGCTGTTCGGTCCAGCGCCCGCGCTGTTCGGACATGTGGCCGAAGTGGACGGTCAGGTAGTCGGGATCGCGTTGTGGTTCCTCAACTTCTCGACGTGGGACGGCGTGCACGGCATCTACCTCGAGGACCTCTACGTCACGCCGGGACAACGCGGCAACGGCCTGGGCAAGAAGCTCCTGGAAACTCTTGCCCGGGAATGCGTCGCCAAGGGCTACACGCGGCTGCAGTGGTCGGTCCTCAACTGGAACGAGCCGAGCATCAGGTTCTACGAGTCGCTCGGTGCCGTCCCAATGGACGAGTGGACCGTGATGCGAGTGGCCGATGAGGCGCTGCAGAAGCTCGGTTCTTCACTCTGAAGGTCGACAGAAGGTCTCGAAAGGCTCACGAAACGGGAATTCCACACAGGACGGGTCCGCGGTCCTGGCAGCGTCCCCGCTCGCCGATCCCTCGGCACAAAGTAAGCGTGGAAAGAGGAAGACCGTGTACGAAGACTCCGGCGCGAGCCCTGGATCCCTGATCTTCGGCCTTGTTTTCGCCGTGCTCGTCATCGCCGGCATGTGGGCGACGTTCAGCAAGGCCGGCAAGCCCGGCTGGGCGGCGATCATCCCGATCTACAACATCTACGTCCTGCTCAAGGTCGCGGGCCGTCCGGGCTGGTGGCTGATCCTGTGGATCATCCCGATCGTCAACTTCGTCATCTCGATCATCGTTGCGATCGATGTCGCGAAGGCGTTCGGCAAGAGCGGCGCGTTCGGCTTCTTCATGCTGTGGCTGCTCGGCTTCATCGGGTACCCGATCCTCGGTTTCGGCAGCGCGCAGTACCGCGGCCCGGCCACCGGCGGCCAGGCGTACCACGGCTGATCGAGCCTGAGCTGGACCAGGCCGGGTCGGAAGTCACCCCTGTACTTCGGGCCCGGCCTTCACTACGGTTGGCGATGAAATCGTTTTCAGAACGTTTCAGACGCCGAGCTGCCGCCGCCTCGACGCACGACGAGGAAGGACCTCTCAACGATGAGGCGTCGACTGACCGGCGCGTTCGTCGCGCTAGCGGTGGTCGTGGCACCGGCGGGCGTGGCGAACGCGGCCAGCTTCAACGTCAAGGACTACGGCGCGAAGGGCGACGGCAAGGCGATCGACTCGGTCGCCATCGACAAGGCCATCGCCGCGGCGTCGGCGGCGGGCAACGGCGTCGTCGAGATCCCGCCGGGCACCTACCTGTCGCGCTCGATCCACCTCCGCAGCAACGTCACCGTCAACCTCCAGCAGGGGGCGCGCATCGTGGCGTCCGGCAGCGGCATCGACGCACCGGAGTCCAACCCGAACTCGAAGTACCAGGACTTCGGCCACAGCCACTTCCGCAACGCGCTGCTGTGGGGCGAGAACGTCGAGAACGTCAGCTTCACCGGCAAGGGCGTGATCGACGGCGCCAACAAGCTGGAGACCGGCGACGACATCCCGGCGGGCAAGGGCGACAAGATGCTGTCGCTCAAGTTCTGCAAGAACGTCAACATCACCGACGTGACGTTCCACGAGGCCGGCCACTTCGCCATCATCACCAACGGCTGCAACGGGATGAAGCTCGACCACATCACCGTCGACACCCCGGACGACCGCGACGGCATCAACTTCATCAACAGCTCCAACATCGAGCTGTCGAACTCCACGGTGATCTCCAGCGACGACGCGGTGGCGTTCAAGTCCGACTTCGCGACCGGCAAGACGTTCCTGAGCGAGAACAACGTCGTCCGCGACTCCACGATCCAGTCGACCGAGAACAACGCCGTCCAGTTCGGCTCGGAGACGTGCGGCAGCTTCAAGAACTTCCAGTTCCGCAACCTCAAGGTCACCGGCGCCTCGAAGGCGGGCCTCGGCATGGTGTCGATGGACGGCGCGACGATCGAGGACGTCGTGTACGACAACATCCAGCTCTCCAAGACCGCCTCACCGATCTTCATCCACATCGGCAAGCGCGGCCGCTGCCCCGGCAACCCGCCCACCGGCAAGATCCGCGACATCACCTACCGCAACATCACCGGCACGAACCTCACCGCACCCCGCGACATCCCCGGCGACCCGGAGTACACGTCCACCGTCTCCGGCCGCGCCGACTCGAAGATCACCGGACTGACCTTCCAGAACGTCGAGCTGACCGTCCCCGGCGGCCACGGCGAGGGCGACGCGTCGAAGAACCCGCCGGAGGTCTCCGGCGAGTACCCGCCGCGCATCTTCGGCCCGCGACCGGCGTTCGGCTTCTGGCTCCGCAACGCCACCGACGTGAAGTTCATCGACAGCACGATCGAGTACGACAAGAACGACGGGCGGCCGGCGTTCACGACCGACGGCGTTTCCGGGATCTCGTTGAGCGGCGTGAAGGTGGAGCGCAGCACGGGTGCTGCCGATCTGCAGTGGCGGAAGAGCAGCGGCACGTCGGTCACGAACAGCACGACGACGAACGGTCAGGCGTTGCGCGCGAAGATCAGCTAGACAGGAGGCGTGACGACCTTCTGGGACGAGCAGGCGACGACCTTCGACGACGAGCCGGACCACGGTCTGCGGGATGCGGACGTGCGAGCGGCATGGGCGGAGTTGCTGCTGCCGCTGATGCCATCGAGTTCGGCGGAGGTCGTCGACCTCGGCTGTGGCACGGGCAGTCTGGCGGTGCTCCTGGCCGCGGCAGGCCACCACGTGAGAGGGGTTGACCTCTCCGCACGCATGGTCGCGGCCGCCGCGGCCAAGGCACGTGCCGCGGACGTGGCGGCGGAGTTCGTCCAGGGCGACGCCGCCGAGCCTCCGTACCCGCCGGGATCAGCGGACGTCGTGCTGGTGCGCCACGTGCTCTGGACGTTGCCGGACCCCGTGGCCGCACTCGAAGCGTGGGTGCGGCTGCTCCGGCCCGACGGACGGCTGGTGCTCGTGGAAGGCCACTGGTCGACGGGCTCCGGCCTGACCGCCGCCGAAGCCGAGGCCCTCGTCCGCTCGGTCCGCGAGGAGGCGGCGGTGACGCGGTTGACCGACCCGGCGCTGTGGGGACGCGAGATCGACGACGAGCGCTACCTGCTGGTGAGCGTCAGATGACGCCGACCGCGCCATAGGTGGAGGCGTCAGCGGCCGCGGACGTGCCGGGCAGCTCGCCGTCCGCCCTCCAGTCGGCGGCGAGCACCAGGCCGGGTTCCAGCAGCTTCAGCCCGCACACGAACTCCTCGACGTCCTGCTTGGACCGCGGCACGAGCTCGGACTCCATGCCGTCCACCATCTCGACGAGCTGGTCGACCAGGTCCGGCTCGACGTCCTTGGTCAGGTGCGTCAACGCCAGCACGCTGCCCTCGCACAGGGCGGCCCGGTAGCGCGCCACGACTCCGGCGGGCTCGTCGACGATGTACGGGAGGATGCCGACCATCAGGACGGCGGTCGGCTTGGTGAAGTCGATCAGGCGGCGCGTTTCCGGGTGGCGCAGCACGGCGCCGACGTCGCACACGTCGGCCTGCACGATGGCGGCGTTGAGGTTGTCGCGCAGCATGGTGCGGGCGTGGGCCACGGCCACCGGGTCGTGGTCGACGTAGACGACGTTGCAGGACGGGTCGACGGACTGGGCGACCTCGTGCACGTTGCCCGCGGTCGGGATGCCGCTGCCCAGGTCGAGGAACTGGCGGATGCCCAGCTCCTCCACGCACAGGCGCACCACGCGGCGGGAGAACGAGCGGATCGTGCGAGCCATCTCGGCTACCGGGAACTTCTGGATGGTCTCCTCGGCGACGGCGCGGTCGACGGCGAAGTTGTGCGCGCCGCCGAGGTAGTAGTCGAAGAGCCGGGCCACATTTGGGCGCTCGGAACCGCCGTTTGTCGTCACCCGCTTCGGGCCGTCCTGCACTGCGCACCTCACCCTGCTGCTCCCGAGCGGCGCGAACGCTGGCAGCACGGTAACCGGCTACTCCGTTCGTGTCCATCCACCATTCGTGAACACACAGGGTGACGTCACCCGTATTTCCGCAGGAACGCGGGGGCCCCGCGTTCCCCAGAAGGAAACGAAAGGCCCCCGCGTTACTTCAGGCCAGACGCCTGCGGTCCGCCCGATCCAGTCGCGGTACGGGCCGTGGTTGATGGCGTGGTTCGAGACGCTCTCGTGGTCCCAGGTGGACGCGACGCCGACCTGGCGGCCGCCGCTAGTCGGCTTTGTCGCCTTCAGGCACCTCGACGTGGCCCATCGCCCACTTGCGTCCGTCGCTGGTGAACAGCAGCACGAGCACAACGGCGCAGTAGATGCCGCCCAACGAGCCCAGCAGCTGTTGGTCCGACGGCCCGTACGCGTACCAGGCGCAACCGAGCAGCAGCAGCTGCGTGACGATCACGGGCGTGCGCGCGCCTTGGTGGCCGTGGAACAACATGACCGACGCGAAGATCACCCCGCCGAACCAGAGCACGAGCACGCCGGCGGCGCCGAGTACCGGACCACCGGACGGGGCACCCTGAAGCACGCGCACAACGAGTGCGACGGCCAGGGCGATGCCGCCCAGGCCCTGCAGAAAGGTGAGAGCGGCGGCAGTCCGCACCGCCCGCGGCGGCGCCGGGGTCCCAGTGGTCACAGGAGACCTTTCCTCACGTTCTGTACTGGTCACGGATCGTAGGCCACCCGGTTGGAGGTCTCACATGGCACACCTGACGGGGGAAGATCAAGGGGCCTTCAGCGAGCCGGCGGTCGTCCGGGGTGCACTCGCCTGCGGGCCTACGCGGTGCGAGCGGAAGGGAGATCTACGCCACTTTCGTGAGGCTGGAGCCACCCTGAGGGAGGACGTGCGCGCCGCTCACGGTCACGCGCTGTCTTACTCTGCAGTAGTGCGCGCTCTTCTCGTGGTGAACCCGCAGGCGACTACAACGACGGCGGCGGGCCGTGACGTGTTGGCGCACGCGCTGGCCAGCGACGTGCAGCTGGAGATCGTCCAGACCTCCTACCGGGGCCACGCCGCGGACGCCGCGAGCAAGGCGGCGGAGGACGGGTTCGACCTCGTCATCGCCCACGGCGGCGACGGCACGGTCAACGAGGTCGTCAACGGCATCCTGCGTGAAGGTCCCCGCCCGAACAAGCCGATGCTCGGCGTCGTGCCCGGCGGTTCGGCCAACGTCTTCGCGGGCGCGCTCGGCATCCCGCGCGATCCCGTCGAGGCCACCCACGTCCTGCTCCAGTCGATCGAGCACGGCACCAAGCGCCGGATCGGGCTCGGTCAGGTCTTCGCGGACGTCGTCGAGGGCGGCAGAGGCCGCTGGTTCACCTTCAACGCCGGCATGGGTCTCGACGCCGACGTCGTCGCCGGCGTGGAGAAGAAGCGCGCCAAGGGCCGCAACGCCAGTCCTGCGCTGTACCTCTCCGTCGCGTTCAGGGCGTATGCGCAGAACGTGCGCAAGCCCCAGCACTTCACGGTGGAGGTTCCGGGCGAGGGGCAGTTCAACGACGTCGGCATGGTGTTCGTGTCGAACACCGACCCGTGGACGTACTTCGGCGACCGCGCGATCCAGCTCAACCCCAGCACGTCGTTCGACGGCGGCCTGGGGCTGACCGCGCTGAAGACCCTGCGCGTGCCCACCGTCGGGCGCTACGTGGCCCAGGTGCTCGCCACCGGTAACCCGAAGGGCGGGAATCTCGTTCGGCGAGACGACGTGGGTTATGTCAGAGTGAAGTGCGAGGAGCCCGCCAACCTCCAGGTCGACGGCGACTTCCTCGGCAGGACGACTGCAGTGGAGTTCCGAGCAGTCCCCGACGCGTTGACTGTTGCCACCCACGGGTGAGGTCTGCCCGCGGAGATGTCAGGGCGCTGAGCGCCCAGACGTGCTACAACTTGACAGTCCGTGATCGGTTCGTGACCGTCTCGGTACCCACCCGGGATGTACTGCAGTCGAGTGACAGCACAGCGTGAAACCCCAGGTGAACGCTGTCGATCTTTTGGGTGAGTTCACTCACCGGGTCAGTGCTAACCCCTTGACATCCCAGCCGTTCGTGAAAGCATTCACAAGCACCCCAAAACGACCGCTGACAACCGGCGTGCCCTTGTGCGCGCCTAGCTGAGGAGTAGTTCCAATGGACTGGCGCCACCGCGCGATCTGCCGCGACGAGGACCCCGAGCTGTTCTTCCCCGTTGGGAACAGTGGTCCCGCGCTGCTTCAGATCGCCGAGGCGAAGACCGTCTGCCGCCGTTGCCCCGTCGTCTCCGACTGCCTCGCGTGGGCACTGGAGAGCGGCCAGGACGCCGGCGTCTGGGGCGGGATGAGCGAAGACGAGCGCCGCGCTCTCAAGCGCCGCAACGCCCGCACGCGGGCCCGCAGCAACGCCTGAGCAGGCAGTTAGCCGCGAAGAACGACACATAAGAAGAAGCCCGACACCGTGCCAGGTGTCGGGCTTCTTCTTTGTTTGCACACCCTCCCGCATGACCACGTGAGACCGCTGAGGCTGGTCGTCACGTGTGCACGGCGTTAGTTTAGCGCCGCCCCCGCAGCGGTACGCGCAGGACCGCCTCTGTACCGCCTCGGGGCCTTCGCCGCAAGCTCAACGACCCCCTCAATTCGGAATCGACGAGGGTCCGAACGATCTGCAAACCGAGACGATCGGTTCGCTCCAGGGAGAAACCGGGCGGAAGCCCCTTGCCGTCGTCGGAGATCGTCACGTCGAGCCACTTGGCGGACCGCTCGGAGTGCACGACGACCTCTCCGCGCTGGCCAGGGGCGTACGCGTGCTCGAACGCGTTCTGCACGAGCTCGGTCAGCACCATCACCAGCGGGGTCGCGATCTCGGCCGGAACGACCCCGAACCCGCCCTCGCGGCGGACCTTCACCTGGGTCTCGGTGACCGCCACGTCGCTCATCATCGGGATCACCTTGTCGACCACGTCGTCAAGATCGACTCGCTCGTCCACGGACATCGACAACGTCTCGTGAACCAGTGCGATGGAAGTCACACGGCGGACCGACTCGGCCAGCGCCTCCTTCGCCTCCGGGTTGCTCAGCCTGCGGCTCTGCAACCTGAGCAACGCGGCCACGGTCTGCAGGTTGTTCTTCACCCGATGGTGGATCTCGCGGATCGTGGCGTCCTTCGACATCAACGCGCGGTCACGCCGGCGCACCTCGGTGACGTCGCGGCACAGCACGATCGCGCCCGCGGCCTGTCCGCGTGGCCGAAGGGGCAACGCCCGGAACAGCACCGCGGCACCCCGCCGCGACTCCGCCTCCATGCGCATGGACGGCTGCCCGTCGAGCGCCTGCCTTATGCGTTGTGCAACCTCGGTGGCGTCGAACGGGTCACCGATGAGGCTGCGCGTCAACGGCGCCAGGTGCACGCCCACCAGGTCCGACGCGTGCCCCATGCGGTGATAGGCCGACAGCGCGTTCGGCGAGGCGAACACCACGGCTCCGGACGGGTCGAGCCTGATCAGGCCGTCACCGACGCGCGGGCTGGTGTGCACGTCCGGGGACGGTTCGGGCGCGGGGAACGTGCCGTCCGCGATCATCTGGCACAGGTCGGCCGCCGACCCGAGGTAGGAGATCTCCAACGGCGACGGCACGCGCGGGACGGCCAGGTTCGTGCTGCGGCTCAGCACCGCGATGACCTGGGTCCCCAGCCGCACCGGGATGGTCTCGCGGCGCACGGGCACGCCCAGGTGCCAGCGCGGGTCCTCCTCGCGGCAGATCCGCGACTCGTCCATCGCCCTGCGCAGCTGCGGGTGCTCGTCGGAGTCCACCTCGCTGCCGACCACGTCCTCCGGGTGGGCCGTGGGCGCCGTGGTGGGGCGGGCCTGGGCGACGCAGAGGAACTTGTCGTCGTCCAGCGGGACGTACATGAGGAAGTCCGCGAACGACAGGTCGGAGAGGAGCTGCCACTCGGCGACGACCAGCTGGAGGTGGTCGACGGCGGCACCGGAGAGCTTCGTGTGCTCGGCCAGCAGGTCCGTGAGCGTGCTCAGAACTCCTCCATGCGAAACTGGGGGGACAGCAGTTCGATCCTAGGAGACACCGATGTCGAAGCGTGCCCGCAAGCGCCGCGACCGCAAGAAGGGTGGCGCGAACCACGGGAAGCGCCCCAACGCCTGAGTGCTGTTTGAACGATGAAGGGCTCCTTCATCCACGTGAGGTGGATGAAGGAGCCCTTCATCGTTTGAAGGTCAGCCCTCGGTGCGGATCTCCACGATCGTGGCGCGGATGCGCGCCTTCAGCTCGGACGGGGCGAGATCCCCGCCGCACTTGCGCGCGAGCAGCGCCTTGAGGTGCTCCTCCAGCCCGAACTGCTCCAGGCAGGGGTGGCACTCGTCGAGGTGCGTCTGCAGCGCCGCGCGGCGCTCCTGGTCGCACTCCCGGTCGAGGAACAGCCAGACCTCGGACAGCACCTCTGAGCAGTCCGTGTCGTGAGGTTCGCCGCAGTTCATGACGCGTCTCCGTTGCCGCCTCGGAGGAATCCACGCTCACGCGCGACGTCCGCCAGCATGTCGCGGAGCTGGCGACGGCCCCGGTGCAACCGGGACATCACCGTGCCGATCGGGGTGCCCATGATGTCTGCGATCTCCTTGTACGCGAAGCCTTCGACATCGGCGAGGTAGACCGCGATCCGGAACTCCTCCGGCAACCGCTGCAATGCTTCCTTGACGTCGCTGTCGGGCAGGTTGTCGAGTGCCTCGACCTCTGCGCTGCGCAGCCCGGTCGAGGTGTGGCTCTCCGCCTGCGCCAGCTGCCAGTCAGTGATCTCGTCGGTCGGCTGCTGGATCGGCTGGCGCTGCTTCTTGCGGTAGCCGTTGATGTAGGTGTTGGTGAGGATCCGGTACAGCCACGCCTTGAGGTTCGTGCCCTCCGAGAAGGACTCGAACGCCGAGTAGGCCTTGAGGAACGTCTCCTGCACCAGGTCCTCGGCATCGGCCGGGTTGCGCGTCATGCGCAGGGCCGCCGAGTAGAGCTGGTCGAGCATCGGCATGGCGTCGCGCTCGAACCGCGCGGCTCGCTCCGCCGTCGTCTCCGTCGTGCCGGTGGCGGGCACCGCGCTCCCTTCCCACAGGTTCTGGGTCGGGTCCGACTCTACGCGGGGCCGCTCGAGCATGTTCGTCACCACGTCCTTCGCAACAACGGAGGGGCTGGTAGTAATTCCGCATGGCCGGACGTGGGACGCCCGCCACAGCGCTGCTGGACAAGCAGCGGGTGGCGCACACCTTGCACTCGTACGAGCACGACCCCCGCCACGAGTCCTACGGGCTGGAGGCGGCGGAGGCGCTCGGGCTGGTGCCGGAACGCGTGTTCAAGACGCTCGTGGCCGAGGTGGACGGCAAGCTCGCGGTCGGCGTGGTGCCGGTGACGTCGCAGCTCGACCTCAAGGGTCTGGCGGCTGCTCTCAAAGGCAAGAAGGCCAAGATGGCCGTGGTGGCCGATGCCGAACGTGCGACGGGCTATGTCGCGGGTGGCATTTCTCCGCTCGGCCAGAAAAAGCGTCTCCCGGTCGCACTGGACGAGTCGGCGCTGCAATTCGAGACGATTTTCTGCAGCGCCGGCAGGCGTGGTCTCGAAGTCGAGATCACGCCTGCCGACCTGGTGCGGCTCACCGATGCGCTGGTCGCCCGAATCAGCGCTTAGGAGACAGGCGCCGTGACGCCGCCCATCCGGACGTTCGCGCCGATGCCGGACGTCGGCCACGGGATGGTGACCAAGTCGCCCAGCTTGCCCTGGCCGGGCAGGTTGAAGCGGACGAACGCGGGGCTGAGCTGAGGACCCTCGCCGTCCGAAGCCACGTAGACGACGGCAGAGCGGTCCTCGTTGACCAGCGTCTCGGTGTACGGCGGCTGGCCCCCGTTCTGGGAGGCGTGCACGTCCCTGCCCTGGCTGTCGAGGAAGCGCACGTTGCTCAGCGAGCCCCCGATCCTGCAGGAGGCGTCCTCGGCCGAGACGAGCCTGATCTGGTGCGCCTTGCTCTTGACCGTCGGAGAGTGCATGTCGTAGACACCGATCGCCAGATCGCTGCCGGTGCACCACGGGGTCGCCTCCGTCGTGCCGGAAGCCTGAGCGACAGAGGTCGCCACCACGGCCAGAGCGGCGGCACCGGTCAGTGCGGCAGCGGTCGCGATCGTGCGGAAGTTGCTCACGTTTCAGTCCCCGAATTCGTCTCAGTTGGCGTATTCGCCTTACAAATCGGTGGACGCCCCGGAGATCCACTGGGTTGCACGAAGAATCATTTTCGTACTTTCGGCCGAGCCCTCGACCGTTCGGAGGAAAGCGCTCTATTCTCCGACCTGGCCGTCGATCGCTTCTCTGATGAGATCCGCGTGACCGTTGTGCCGCGCGTACTCCTCGACCATGTGGGTCAGGATCCAGCGCAGGCTCATCCGGCGACCGTCGGGCCACGGCGCGCGTTTCGACAGTTGGCCGAGGTCGCCGGTTTCGAGCGCTTCCGCGACGGCCCCGCGTGCCCGCTCGACCTCGGCCTGCCAGAGGGCGTTCAACTGTTCCGGGGTGTCGTCGGCGGCCGAGTGCCAGTCCCAGTCGTCGTCGGCCTCCCAGTCGACGCTCGCCCACGGCTCCTGCGGCTCGCGGTCGAGCAGGACGACGTGGAACCACTGCTGCTCGACGTACGCCAGGTGCTTGAGGATGCCGCCGAGCGTCATCGGTGACTTCGCGGTGGTCTGGTTGAGCTGCTCGGCGGTGAGGCCCGCGGTCTTCCACCCGAGCGTGGCTCGTTGCCACTCCAGGAAACCGGTCAGGGTGGCGAGTTCGTCGCCGTCCATCGGCGGTTCGGGACGGCCGTGCTCGTCGAAGTCGGTCATGAGCGCGATCACAACCCATTGCGTAGAGTGCCACCACATGGTTTAGACCAATCAGGAGGCCTGCCGTGCGCATCCTCGATCTCGACGGTCCCCAGCTCGCCGCACTACGCGGACCGGAGCTCTCCCGTGCCGTGGCGGCGTCCGAGGGCCGCACGATGGTCGCCGAGGTGTTCGCCGACCGGGCCGCGCTGTCGTTCGACGGCCGGACCGGTGTGCACAACGCCGAGCTGATGGCCGCGTTCGGCGCCGACGTCGTCGTGCTGAACATGATCGACCGGGTCTGGGACGGCACGACGTTCCGCTTCCCCGGTCTCGGCGAGCTGCCGAACCTGACCGCCCTGGCCGAGAAGATCGGGCGGCCGATCGGCGTCAACCTCGAACCCGGCACCGTCCCGGACCTGCGCAAGGCGACGAAGGACAACGCCGGGAGGCTCGCCGGCGCGGGTGCCGCGCTGATCGTGCTGACCGCCAACCCGAGCACGGACGGCTCGTTGGACGGCATGGCCCGCGCCACCGAGCTGATCAAGAACGATGCCGCGCTGTGGGTCGGCAAGATGCACCACGCCGGTCATCCCGAGCAGATCACCGCGCAGAAGCTCGTGAACCTCGTCGACGCGGGAGCGGACGGCGTGATCCTGCCGATTCCCGGCACGTTGCCCGGCGTCACCCGAGAAGCCGCGGGCGAAGCCGTAGCAGCGGTCCATGAGAGGAACGCGGTCGTCATGGGTGCGATCGGCACGTCACAGGAGGGCGCGCACACCAACGTGGTGCCGCACCTGGCTCTGATCGCCAAGGAGATCGGGGTCGACGCGCACCACATCGGCGACTGCTTCCTGCCGGGCATGGGCGACCCCGAGCTGCTCTACGCGTACTCGGTGGCCGTGCGCGGTCGCCGGCACACGTGGACGCGGATGGCGCGCTAGTCCAACGGCCTCAGCACGCGGTCCAGCCACTCGCCGACGAACCGGCCCACGTCCGCGACGGACGCCTTCAGCGAGTGGTCGCCCTTCAGCAGCACCACTTCCCGGTGGTGGCCGGAGGGCGGCTGGCCGAACGGGTCGTTCTCGCCCTGCACGACCAGGGTCGCCACCTCGACGGCGTCCAGCTCGGCCAGGCGGGACTTCTCCGGCTTGCCCGGCGGGTGCACCGGGAACGCGAGGCAGAGCACCGCGACGGCCTGGCCCTCGACCGACGTGCGGCAGGCGACCCGCGCGCCCGACGACCGGCCCCCGAACACCAGGGGCAGGCCGTCGAACCAGCGTTCGCCGAGGTCCTCGACGACGGACAACCAGGCCGTGTCGAGCTGCTTGGCCGGTGCGGGCGCACGACGCCCCGCGACGCGGTAGGGCTGTTCGACCAGGGCCACGTGCACGCCGACCGCGTTCGCGGCGTGACAGGCGGCCACCAGGTCCGGGGCCTCGACGCCACCACCGGCGCCGTGGCCCAGCAGCAGAGCGGCGCGCGGTTCGTGGGCACAGTGCAGCGAGGCCCTCGCCGGGCCGTGCGGCGTGTCCACCAACAACGTCGTCACGACTGCTCGAACAACATGGGTGAAGGCTTCTCTTCTCCGTTGAGAGAAACGCGGTCCATCAGGGACGGGTTGTTGTTCTTCACGCTGTTCACCGCCGTCGACACCGGACGCAGCTCCAACGCCTCGACGATCGCGGGGTCCGGGGCCAGCAGCTCGGACGGGTCGAGCGACGCCGGGTCGAGCCACGCCGACCAACGGTCCCGAGGCAGCAGCAACGGCATGCGGTGGTGCACCTCGGTCATCGCGCCGATGGCGTCCGTGGTGAGCACCGCGCACGTGACGGTCGGAACGTCGTCCTTCCACCACACCGACCAGATGCCGGCCATCGCCAGTGACGCGCCACCGCCGAGAGTGATGAAGTACGGCTGTTTGCGCCCCTCGCCCGGCTGCCATTCGTACCAACCGTCGGCGGGCAGGATGCAGCGGCGTTTCATGGCGGACTGCTTGTAGGCGGGCTTCTCCAGCACGCTCTCGGCCCGCGCGTTGATCATCTTGGCCGCGCCGGAGAGGTCCTTGGCCCAGTGCGGCACGAGACCCCAGCGCATGACGCGGATGCTGCGTTCCACCTCGTCGTCTTCCGGGGGTTTGCGCTCGACCACCGCCATGACGTGCTTGGTGGGAGCGATGTTGTAGTCCGCCCCTGGCGCCTCGTCGCCGGTTCCGTCCACCGCGTCGAACTCGGCCGCCAGCAGCGCCGGGTCCTTGGTGGAGGCGTACCTACCGCACAAAACCGATCACCTCCGAAGTCGTCATCGTCGCACGTCGGGAACACCTGTGCGAGCCGCCCCAGTCCGCGTGCGGGATCATTGCGGCATGACTCAGCACTGGTCAGCCCCCAGCGCACCTGGTCCAGTCCACTCGACCGTGCCGGTGCCCGGCTCGAAGTCGATCACGAACCGCGTTCTGGTCCTCGCGGCACTGGCCGACGGACCGTCCACGGTGCACGCGCCGTTGCGCAGCCGGGACACCGTGTTGATGGCCGCCGCGCTCTCCTCCCTCGGCGTCGGGTTCGCCGACCGGGAGGACGGCGGCTGGGACGTGACGCCCGGTGCGCTGCGCGGTCCGGCGGACGTCGACTGCGGCCTCGCGGGCACGGTCATGCGGTTCCTGCCGCCCGCCGCCGCGCTGGCCGAGGGCGAGATCCGGTTCGACGGCGACCCGCACGCCCGCATGCGGCCGATGGGCACGGTGCTGGACGCGTTGCGCTCGCTCGGCGCGGACGTCGAGGGCGACGCGCTGCCGTTCACGTTGCGCGGCACCGGATCGCTGCCCGGTGGTGAGGTGACCATCGACGCGTCGGGCTCGTCGCAGTTCGTGTCCGGGCTGCTGCTGTCCGCCGCACGGTACGACAAGGGCGTGACGGTGCGGCACGACGGCAAGCCCGTGCCTTCGTTGCCGCACATCGAGATGACGGTCGAGACGCTGCGGTCGGTCGGCGTCCGGGTGGAGACGGACGCGAACCTGTGGCACGTCGCGCCGGGCCCGATCGCCGCGCGCACGTGGACCGTGGAGCCGGACCTGTCGAACGCGACGGTGTTCCTGGCGGCGGCCGCGGTGACCGGTGGCGAGGTGACGATCCCGTTGTGGCCGAGCAGCACCACCCAGCCCGGTGACGCGATCGGCGACATCCTGACCCGCATGGGCTGCACCGTCGAACTGTCGGACCGGGGGCTGACCGTGCGCGGACCGGCGAAGCTGTCCGGTTTGGACATCGACCTGCACGACGAGAGCGAGCTGACCCCGACCATCGCCGCGCTGGCGTCGCTGGCCGAGGGCCAGACGGTCATCCGCGGTGTCGCGCACATCCGCGGCCACGAGACGGACCGGATCGCGGCGCTCGTGAACGAGATCAACGCGTTGGGGGGCAACGCCTCCGAGACCGAGGACGGCCTGATCATCAACCCCGCGCCGCTGCACGGCGGGGTGTGGAAGGCCTACGCGGACCACCGGATGGCGACCGCGGGCGCGATCATCGGGCTGGTGGTGCCTGGCGTCGAGGTGGACGACATCGGGTCGACGACGAAGACGATCCCCGACTTCCCAGGCATGTGGAACGCCATGCTCGCGGGGGCGCGTTGACGTGAGCAAGCGGGACTGGCGCAAGCTCGACGAGTCCGACGTGCGCGTGCGGCCCGGCAAGGGGACGCGGCCGCGCAGCAAGAGGCGACCGGACCACGCCGACGCCGAGAGCGCGATGGTGATCGGCGTGGACCGCGGCCGCTGGACGTGCGCGTTGGACTCCGGTGTCGTCGTCACCGCGATGCGTGCGCGCGAGCTCGGCCGCACACCCGTGGTGGTGGGCGACCAGGTCGGCATCGTCGGTGACACGTCGGGCCAGCCGGACACGCTCGCCCGCATCGTGCGCGTCGAGGAGCGGACCTCGGTGCTGCGCCGGACCGCGGACGACACCGACCCGTTCGAACGCGTCGTCGTCGCGAACGCCTCCCAGCTCATCATGGTGGTCGCGCTGGCGGATCCCCCGCCGCGCACGGGTTTCATCGACCGGTGCCTGGTCGCCGCGTACGCGGGCGGTCTGGAACCGGTGCTGTGCCTGACGAAGTCGGACCTCGCGTCCCCGGACTCGCTGCTGGCGCTCTACACCGAGCTCGACGTGCCGGTGATCGTGACGCGGTTCGACGAGGAGCCGACCGAGCTGCGCGCACGTTTGGCGGACACCGTGTCGTGCCTGATCGGCCATTCAGGCGTCGGCAAGTCCACGCTGGTCAACCGGCTGGTGCCGGACGCGAACCGCGCGGTCGGCGTGGTGTCCGGTGTCGGCAAGGGCAGGCACACGTCCACCCAGGCCGTGGCGCTGCGGTTGCCCGGCGGCGGCTGGGTCGTGGACACGCCGGGCATCCGCTCGTTCGGCCTCGCGCACATCACGCCGGACGACATCGTGAAGGCGTTCCCGGACTTCGCGGAGGCCGCCGAGGAGTGCCCGCCCGGCTGCGGTCATCTCGGCGCGCCCGAGGATCCCGGCTGCATGCTGGACGAGCTCGTGCCGGACGCACCTGGTCGCCTCGCCTCGTTGCGCCGGCTGCTCGCGTCGCGTGCCGGGCTGGACGAACACGCGGATTGAGGTTGCGCCGGTCAGTCACACTCTTCGCGTGAAGAGACACCTGGGGGTGGCCGCGCTGCTGGTGGCGCTGGCCGCGTGTGCCGCGCAACCGGCCGCACCGCCGACCACGACCAGCACGACCAGCACACCGACGTCGACGGTGACGACGACGTCTCCACGCATCGACATACCGCGCAACCTCGCCGGCGTCGACCCGTGCAAGCTGTTCTCCGAGGCCGACTTCACCCGCAACAAGTGGGGCACGTTCTCGGTCCCGCCCGCGCCCTACGAGAAGATCCCCGGCAGCTGCGGCGCCACGGTGGGCACCGGCGGGCCCGACGACCTCGTCGTTCTCGTCGGAGTGCTGCCACGCACCTACGACGCGGAGAAGGCGAACAACCCCAACGGGTACCAGGGACTGATCGGCGGTCACCACGTCTGGTTCTCGTGCGGCGGAAACGCGGACAACGGATCCTGCGCCGCGTGGGCGTCGATCGCGCCTGACCACACGCTCATGGTGTCGCTGGGAGGAAAGAACATGAACGAGTCGCGCCTGCTGCTCAACACCCAGCAGCTGATCACCGACGTGATCGACCGGATTCCGAGGGCGTCGTGAAGCTTCTCTGGACAGCTCCTGCGCTCGTGGCACTGACCGCGTGTGCTGCGGAACAACCCGCTCCTCCGACGTTCGAGAACGCCGACGTCTGCGCGTTGCTGCACTCCGGCGACGCGGGCAACCTCTCCGGCACACCGGCCAAGGGCGAGCGGGCGTGCGACTTCACGTTCGACGCGCTGACCGTCCGCGTGACCCTGCGGCCGGAGAAGTTCGCGGACGCCTCTCAGCCGTTGCAGTCCGACGGCGGCTACGGCGCAGTGGTCGACGACCACCCGATGACACGCCGCTGCACGGACGCGTCCGGTGTCGTGACGTGCGACGCCGTGGTGGAGGTGCGGGACGGTCAGGTCATCGGGCTGAAAGTGGTCCAGCGCAGCCCAGACGTCAACGCCGTCGGTCAGGTGACGCAGGGACTGGCGTCGAAAGCACTGGAGAGACTGCCGAGATGAAGCGTCTGCTGCCGTTCCTGCTGCTGCTCGCGGGCTGCACCGCCGCACCGGTCGCGACCGCGCCGTCGAGCACGACGACCACGACCACGACGGTCACCACGACCTCGCCACGGATCGACACGCCGCGCAAGCTCGTCGCCGACCCGTGCGGGCTGCTCGCCGCCGCGGACTTCGACACACCGCTGAACATCCCGCCGCAGCCCTACCCGGACATCCCGCGGTCCTGCGCCTTCCGGGAGGGCAGCGGCGCCGACACGGACCTGATCGTCCTGGTGGTGTTCACGGACGCCTACGCTCGGCCGGCCAAATCCTCGGAGATGCTCATCGGCGACGGACATTCGGCAGCGACGTCCTGTACCACCGGTTCCGGCGTGGTGGAGTGCACCACTCTCGTCGCAGTCAACGCGACGGAGTCGTACAAGGTGATCGCCCACCTGCGGAACGGCAACCTGGACCAGGTCGCCGGGATCTCGCAGGGCAAGGCGCGCAGGGCGTTCGAGAAGCTGGTTGTCACGTCCTGACGCGCTGCCACGTCCACCTGTCATGAAGGTATTCGTGATCGGTGCGACGGGTGTGCTCGGACGGGAAGCGGTGCCGCGGCTGCGGGCGGCAGGACACGAGGTCGGGGTGCTGGACCGGCGCACCACCTCGTTGTTCGACGCAGGCCGGCTGGCCGCGGCGCTGACGGGCTACGACGCCGTCATCAACCTCGCCACCCGCATCCCGCTCAGTGCGAAGGCGGTCTTCGCGAGCGCCTGGGCGGAGAACGACCGCATCCGCACCGAGGGCAGCGCCGCGCTGGTGGAGGCGGCTGGGCACGCGGGCGTCGAGCGGATCGTGCAGGAGGGCATCTCGTTCGTCTACGCGGACGGCGGCGACCGCGAGCTCGACGAGACCGCGCCGATCGAGCCGGTCGGGCACGTCGCCAGCTCGGTCGTGGCGCAGGAGAACGTGCTCAAGCACCCCGGTGGAGTGTTCCTGCGCATCGGGTTGCTGGTGGGCGGCGAGGCGCAGTCACCGCCGGTGCTCGTGGGCGACGGGTGGATGTCCGTCGTGCACCCCGGTGACGCGGCGGCCGCTGCCGTCGCGGTGCTGGACGCGCCGCCCGGCATCTACAACGTCGGGTCGCCGATCCTCAAACGAGAGCTGGGGATCACGCGGCTGCCGAAGTTCACGAGCAGGCTGGCGGCTTCCTTCGAGGTGTTCAGCCGGTCGCAACGCGTGGTGAGCACGAAACTGACCGAAGCGACCGGCTGGAAACCGCGCTAACCCATGTGCGGGTAGGTGTGGTTCGTCGGCGGCACCAGGGTTTCCTTGACCGCACGCGGGCTCGTCCACCGCTGCAGGTTGTAGATCGAGCCCGCCTTGTCGTTGGTGCCGGAACCGCGGGAGCCGCCGAACGGCTGCTGCCCGACGACCGCGCCGGTCGGCTTGTCGTTGACGTAGAAGTTGCCCGCCGCGAACCGCAACGCCTTGTGCGCCTGCGCGACGGCTTCCCGGTCGCGTGCGAAGACGGCACCAGTGAGCGCGTACGGCGTGGAGCTGTCGATGGTCTGCATGATGTCCGGGAAGTCCGCGTCCTCGTAGACGTGCACGGCGAGGATCGGTCCGAAGTACTCCGTCGTGAAGATGTCGTGGTGCGGGTCGGTGCCGAGCAGCACGGTCGGGTCGACGAAGTAGCCCACCGAGTCGTCGCACGTGCCGCCCGCCAGCACCTCCACCGAGGTGGACGCGGACGCCATCAGCAGCGCGTCCTTGTGCTTGGCGAACGCGCGGTGGTCGATCACCGCGCCGCCGAACGCCGAGAGGTCCGTGACATCGCCGTAGGACAAGGACTTCGTGACGTCGAGCAACCGTTCGCGGACCTCGCTCTCCCACAACGAACGCGCGATGTAGGCACGGGAGGCCGCACTGCACTTCTGGCCCTGGTACTCGAAAGCACCGCGGACCAGGCCGGTGACGAGCGCCTGCGGATCGGCGGAAGCGTGTGCCAGCACGAAGTCCTTGCCGCCGGTCTCGCCGACCACGCGCGGGTAGGCGCGGTAGTGGTCGAGGTTGGCCGCCATCGTCTGCCACAGCGCCTTGAACGTCCGCGTGGAGCCGGTGAAGTGCAGGCCCGCGAAGAACCTGTCCCGCAACGCCACCTCGCTCACCGCGCGGCCGTCACCGGTGACGAGGTTGATCACGCCCGGCGGCAGCCCGGCCTCCTCCAGCAGCCGCATGGTGAAGTGCGCGGCGAGCTGCTGCGTCGGGGACGGCTTCCACAGCACGGTGTTGCCCATCAGCGCGGGCGCGAGCGGCAGGTTGCCGGCGATGGCGGTGAAGTTGAACGGCGTGATCGCGACGACGAACCCGTCGAGCGGCCGGTGGTCCATCCGGTTCCACACGCCGGGGCTGCTGATCGGCTGCTCGGCGAGAATCCGGCGGCCGAAGTGGACGTTGAAGCGCAGGAAGTCGATCAGCTCGCACGCCGAGTCGATCTCGGCCTGCTGCACGGACTTCGACTGCCCGAGGATCGTGGCGGCGTTGAGGGTGTCGCGCCACGGCCCGGCGAGCAGGTCGGCCGCCCGCAGCAGCACCGCGGCGCGTTCGTCGAACGGCAGCTCCTGCCATCCGGGCGCGGCGTGCTGGGCGGCCCTCATGGCCTCCGCGACGTCGGAGTTGGTCGCCTGCGCCGTCACCCCGAGCACGTGCCGGTGGTCGTGCGGCTGAACGACGTCCACGCGCTCACCGCCGGCCATCCGCCGCCGACCGCCGATGGTCATGGTGAGTTCGTGGGTGGTGCCCTCGAGTTCCGCGATGCGTTGCTGGAGGCTCGCGCGTTCGGCGCTCCCTGGAGCGTAGGTGTGCACCGGCTCGTTGACCGGTTCGGGTGCAGACGTTACGGCGTCCATTCCCCCATCGTGGCACGCAGTAGTAGGGTCCGTCGGGTGGCGCGGGTGACTGGGATCGGTGGAGTTTTCCTGCGTTCCAGAGATCCGGTGCGCCTGGCCGCTTGGTACCGCGACAACCTGGGCGTACCGATGAGCGAAAAGGGCACCGTCACCTTCCACTGGCTCGACACGGCCACGCCCGAGCAGCCAGGCACGACGACGATGGCGTTGTTCGCGCAGGACACCGAGTACATCGGCGAACCGCATCAGCGCGCGATGCTGAACCTGCGCGTGGACGACCTGCCGTCGTTGATGGCCAAGCTGAAGGCGCGCGGGGTCGAGGTGCTGCCGGACACCGAGGACTCGGAGTTCGGGCGGTTCGGGTGGTGCGTCGACCCCGAGGGCAACCGGATCGAGCTGTGGGAGCCCGCGGAGGGCATGTAGCTACGCGCGGGTGAGCTCCAGGACCGGGATGGTGCGGATGCCGGCGGTCTTCTCCGCGTATTCGGCGAAGCCCGGGTACAGGCGGGCCTGCTGGTCGTAGCGCTGGTCGCGTTCGGTGCCGGTGAGCTCACGGACGTTGACGGCGTAGGTGTCGGTGCCGCGTTCGACGGTGGCCTGTCCTGAGGCGACGAGGTTGTGGTACCAGTCGGGGTGCTGCGGTGCACCGCCCTTGGAGGCGAAGACGTAGATGACGTCGTCGTCGGTCTCGTGCGGCAGGTACATCATCGGGGCGATGTTTTCCTTGCCGCTGCGGCGGCCGCGGTGGTGGACCAGCACGATCGGGGCTCCGGCGAAGGGGCCGCCGACGCGGCCCTCGTTCGCCCGGAACTCCTCGATGACCTCGGCGTTGAAGTCGCTCACGGGTTGTCCTGTCTTTCTCCGGCCGGGATGCGGCCTACATCAGTTCCAGCACGAACGCGAGCTCCTGCGGCGCGTACCAGGCCAGCTCGTGGTCCTCGGCGCTGCCCAGCGTGAACTCGGCGTCCGGGTCACCCATGTCCGCGGCGTCCACGACCTCCGCCGCCGCACGCACGTCGTCCTCGGCCTCCGAGGTGTCGAGGTGCACCGACGCGACGGCCTTCATCGTCACCGGTCCGGCGACCTTCACCACCGAGTGGTCGAGGTCCGGACGCAGCGTCACGTCGTCCAGGTCAACCGCGATCACCGCACGACGCGGCTCCGCCTTCTCCTCGCCCGCCAGCAGGCGCAGCGAAGCCCGTGCGGCGTCGAGCATCGCGGCGTACTCGAGCTCCTCGGTGTCGCCCGCCGCGTACGACTCGCGCAACGCGGGCGTCAGCGCGAAGGCGGTGCCGCCGATCGGAGCCAGTTCGCCGCTGTCGACGAACGTGCGCAGCATCGGCACCGTGGCCGGGATGTAGACCCTCATGACGCGCTCGCCGTCCCCATCAGTTCCTCCACCGACTCCTCGACCATGGTCGCGAGAACGTCCACATCGGACATGGCGTCGCGGTCGCCGTTCAGCCCGAAGTACACACCGCCGTCGTACGACGTCACCCCGATGGCCAGCGCCTGGTTCTTGGCGAGCGGGACGACCGGGAAGATCTCGGTCATTCTCGCGCCCGCCGCGTACAGCGGCACCTGCGGGCCGGGAACATTTGTCACGATCACGTTGAACAGCCGGCGGCTGAACGAGCTCGCCGCCCGCGCACCGAGTGCGTGCAAGGTCGGTGGCGCGAAGCCGGAGACCTTCACCAGCGCGTCGGCGGCGACGGACTGGCCGGACTCCTTGTGCGCGCGCATCGCGTGCGACACGTGGTGCAGCCGCACGACGGGGTTCGGTTCGCCGACCGGCAGGTCCACGAGGTAGGCGCTGACGTTGTTGCCCGAGTCCGGGTCTGCTTCGCGCACGCTCAGCGGCGCCATCGCGCGGATCGTGGTGCTGCCCGTGACGATCTCGCCGCGGCTGAGCAGCCAGTTGCGCAGGGCACCGCTCAACGCGGCGAGCACCACGTCGTTGACGGTGCCGCCGTGCGTCTTGCGGATGGCGCGCAGGTCGTCGAGCTTGGCGCGCGCGACGGAGAACCGGCGCTGCGGCGACGTGATGCGGACGTTCAACGGGCTGCCGGGCGCGGGCGTCGCGGCGGTGCGGACGGCGGCGGCCACGGCCCCGAACGCGTTGAACACCTTCTCGACGGTCGCGACCGTGTCCAGCGCGGCGCTGCGGACGTTCTCCACGAGCTCGCCGGGGCTGTGCACGATGTCGGTGACGGCGTCGGCCACGAGCTGCAGCGAGCTGGGTTCCGGTTGCGGCATCCAGAGGTTCTCGACGTTGGTGCGCGGCGACGGCGACACGTCCAGCATGACCTGGCCGATCTCCAGCGACGCGATGCCGTCGATCATGGCCTGGTGGGTCTTGGTGATGACCGCGGCCTGGTTCTTCGCGAGCCCCTCGACCAGGTAGATCTCCCACAGCGGGCGGGAGTGGTCGAGCGGGCGGGACATCAGGCGGGCGACCAGGTCGTGCAGCTGGGTGTCGTTGCCCGGCTTGGGCAGGGCGCTTCGGCGGACGTGGTAGGTGACGTCGAAGTCGGGATCGTCGACCCAGACCGGGCGTGCGATGCGTCCTGGGACCTGCACGACCTTCTGCCGGTAGCGCGGCACGAGGCTCAGGCGTTGCTCGATGAGGTCGACGAGCTTGTCGTAGTCGAAACCCGCTTTGGGCCTGCGGAACACCGCGACGCCACCGACGTGCATCGGCGTCGTGGAGTCCTCCAGGTACAGGAACGAGGCGTCCAGCGCTGACAGTCGGTCCGGCATGCCGCCAGCCTAGTGGCGTTCGCGGTCCATGAGCTTTTGAAGTGCGGCACGTTCGACGGGGTCGCGGTCGCGGCGTTCCAGCCGGATGCGCGCGGCCTCCGGGATCGCTTCGAGCGCCCTCGGGTCCACGTTGGCCATGAACGACCGGAGGAACCGCCACCGCGTCAGCTTCTTGACCGGTGCGAGGCGTGCGACGGCGAGGGAGACCCAGCTGAGCGCGACGTCGAGCCGGCGGTCGCCCCTGGTGGCCTCCGCCCAGTCCAGGACGACGGGACCTTCCGGGCCGAGCACGACGTTGCCGGGGTGCAGGTCGAGGTGCAGGAGGCGGCCCTCGCCGCTGAGGAAGTCCGGGGGTTTCACGGCGTCGAGGCGGTGGTGCAGGTCTGCCAGCTGGGTGCCGAGGCTGCCGGCGAGCCACGGCTTGCGGCCGATCTCCTCGGACATCCGCGGGCCGGGCACGTACTGCATGACCAGTTCGTCCCGGGCGGCCTCGTGCACGCGTGGGACGGGGATGCCGTGGCCGCTCAGGTACCGCATCATCTCGGCCTCGCGCCGCAGGTCACGGCCGGTGCGCGTGCGTTTGACCAGCAAGCCGTCGGACCGGATGAACACGTCCGAGTCCTGACCGCTCGCGAGATGTTGACGTTGCGCGACGCTGCGCATACCTGCCGTCATGTGACGATCATCATGCATATGATCCAAAGCACAAGGGCCGAACGGCTCTAGTCGCGCTCTTCACCCGTTTGAGCCGTCGGTGCCCGCTTCTGTCACCCTTTTGCTCGTGGAGATCTCGCCCAAGGACCGCTTCGTCACCGTCTACGGCCGCAAGCCAGTGCTGGAGGCACTGGACGACCCGGCGCTCTCGGTGGACAAGGTGGTGCTCGCCGACACGGCTCGTGGCCCGGCGGCACGCGAGATCATCGACGCGGCCCGCTCACGCGGCGTTGCCGTGCAGCGCGCGACCGCGCAGCGCGTGAAGGTCCTGGCGGGCAACGGAAAGCAGGACCAGGGCGTGCTCGCCGACGTGGTGGCGCCCCGCATGAAGCCCCTCGCCCTGGCGTTGGAAGAGGGCGGCCTGCGGTCCGTGCTGGTGCTGGACGGCATCACCACGCCCGCGAACGTCGGCATGATCCTGCGCACCGCGACCGCCGCGGGCATCGACGGCATCGTGGTGCCGCGCCGAGGCGTCGCGTCCATCGACCCCCTGGTGGTGAAGGCCTCCGCCGGGGTGGCTTTCCGCGCGCCCGTGCTGCGCTGCGGCACCGCGGCGGAGGCCTCGGCTTTGTTGCGTTCCGCGGGGTTCCCGCTTCACGCGTTGGACTCCCACGCTCCCGACACGCTGTATTCCGCGTCTTTTGGCGGCCGCGCCGCTTTCGTGCTGGGCAGCGAAACCTCTGGAATCACCGACGACGTGCGCCCGCACATCACGTCGTGGATCTCGATCCCGATGGCGGCCGGCGTGGAATCCCTGAACGTCGCCTCAGCGGCGGCCGTGCTCTGCTTCGAACTGGTGCGCCGCGCTCAGAGCCAGCGGACGTGATAATCGTTGATCTGCGGGTTGCCGAGCAGTGAGGTGCACTCGGCGAACGAGGACGAGCCCCTGACCCGCCCGACCGTGCCGTACTGGTCCCAGTAGAACCCCAGGCCGTTGGAACAGTGCGCCACGACCTGGAACCTGCTCGGCGCCCCGTAGTCGCAGAACACCTCGACACTGCGCCCGTTGCGCTGGTATTCGTCGTAACAATCGCGCGGCCCCTGGGCCTGCGCGGGTACCGCAATTGCCGTGGCTGCAATGGAGGCTGCAACACAGGCGACAATTCTTCGCATTTCCAACCCCTATGCGTTCGACTACTTGCCAAAGCGAACGTAGTGCGGGGGTTGAATACCGGGCAATTACGCTGCGGGGTGAACCTCTAATCGCGGAGTGCGATCGCTAGCAGGATTTCCAGCTCCTCGAGGGTGGACTCGGTCGACCGATGGTGGACACCGACCATGCCCGCCTCGGCCGCGCCCCTCACGTTGATCGCGAGGTCGTCGACGAACACGCACTCGGCGGGTTCGAGGTCCAGCTTGGTGGCCGTGAGCAGGTAGATCTCCGGGTCCGGCTTCGCCAGCCCGACCTCGCCGGAGATGACCGCGGCGTCGAAGAGGTTCTGCCAGGGCGGCTGCCACCAGCCGTCCGCGTTGGACAGCAGGGCGGTCTTGAGGCCGTGTTGCCTGACCTTCCGCAGAGCGGTGAGCAGCGGGGGTTCCTTCGCGTTGTTCTCGCCGGGGTCGGTCAGGACACCGCCGTAGTCCAGCACCAGAGCTTTGAGCACCCTGGGACGGTACCCACTTTCGAGTGGTGTGTGTCCTGATGCGGCCCGGTGCGTCGCCTGGTCCGGCATGCCCCCAGTTGTTCGTCGTCTGCCTGCCTATGAGCCGCCTGTCGGGGTGGCGTTCGTGCCGCGGCCACGTCCGCGGCCTGCCTGGGTGCCGGTGCCGGAGCCTCCTCCGCCCGCTTTGGACGCTGCCCGGTTGATCTGGGTGGTGCTGGAGGTGTTGGACTCCCGGCGGCCGGCTCGGGTGTTGCGTGAGGTCGCCGTGCCTGCGCTGGTTGCCCGGTTGGGGCGGCTGGTTCGGGTGCGGACCACTCGGCTGGTCCGGGCACCTCGGGTTTGTCATCCTTCGCGGTTGGTCGCCGAGATGTCGGTGACCGTTCGGAGGGACGGGCGGGTGGTGGCCGTTGCGGCTCGGGCTGAGCATCGGGGTGGACGGTGGTGGCTGACCGTGTTTTCCGTGCTGGAGTGACTCGGGCTTTTGTTGTCGATGAAGGGCTCCTTCATCGACCCCAGGTGGATGAAGGAGCCCTTCATCCACCGCGACGAGCGGCCGGAGTCGTACCGTTGGGCACGCGTGGCGGGTGCGTCACCTGCCAGGCCCCGAAACGCCGCGTGGGCCGCGCTCCCGGAGGAACGCGGCCCACGTGTGGTGGTGCGGAAGGGTCAGCGGCGCTTGCGGTCCTTGGCTGCCTGGCGGGCCGCCTCGCGGCGCTCCTTGCGGGTGCCGCCCTGCTGGGCTCCGCCGCCGCTCGCCTCACCGTGCTGCTCGACGCCGCCGTCTTCGGCCGGGCCGCTGTAGCTCAGGTGCTGCTGGCCGGGGCCACCGAGGCCCTTGCCGCGCAGCGCGGGCGGGATGGCGCTGCCGCTGGCCAGCTGGGCCATGGCCGGGCCTGCCGGGGCCTGGGACTGCTGCTGCGCCTGCTGCTGGGCGGCCGCCGCGGCGCGGGCTCGGGCGCGGGCTCCGCCGCCGTTGCCGGACACCTGCGGGAGGGTCTGCGGGGCCGCGCTCAGGGTCACCGGGACCTCGGGCTCGGCCGGTTCCGGCTCGGCGGCTTCCACCTGGAGGTTGAAGAGGAAGCCGACGGTTTCTTCCTTCAACGCGTCCAGCATCGCGTTGAACATGTCGAAGCCCTCGCGCTGGTACTCGATGAGGGGGTCGCGCTGCGCCATGGCGCGCAGGCCGATGCCCTCCTTCAAGTAGTCCATTTCGTACAGGTGCTCGCGCCACTTGCGGTCCAGGACGGACAGCAGGACGCGGCGCTCCAGTTCGCGGGTGGCGCCTTCGCCGACTCGGCCGTCGATGTCGGCCTCGCGGGCGCGGTAGGCCTTCAGGGCGTCCTCGACGAGGAGCTCGCGCAGGTACTCGCGGGTGATGTCCTCATCGGACTCCAGGAGTTCCTTGAAGTCCACCGAGACCGGGTAGAGGGTCTTGAGGGCGGTCGAGAGCTTCTCGAAGTCCCAGTCCTCGGCGTAGCCGTCGGCGGTGGCGCCGTTGACGTACTCCTCGACGACGCTGACGATCATGTGCTCGACCTGTTCCTTCAGGTCTTCGCCCGCGAGGACGCGGTGGCGCTCGGCGTAGATCACCGTGCGCTGGCGGTTCATGACCTCGTCGTACTTGAGGACGTTCTTGCGGATCTCGAAGTTCTGCTGCTCCACCTGGGTCTGCGCGCTGCGGATGGCGCGGGTGACCATCTTGTGCTCGATCGGCACGTCGTCCGGCACGTTCAGGCGCGTCATGACCATCTCGACCATGGACGCGTTGAAGCGGCGCATCAGCTCGTCCTGCAGCGACAGGTAGAAGCGCGACTCACCGGGGTCGCCCTGACGGCCGGTGCGGCCGCGGAGCTGGTTGTCGATGCGGCGCGACTCGTGGCGCTCGGTGCCGAGCACGTAGAGGCCTCCGACCTCGCGGACCTCGTCGGCCTCCGCCTTGCCCTGGGTCGTCAGCTCCTCGACGACCTTCGACCACTCGCGCTCGTACTCCTCCGGCGTCTCCACCGGGTCGAGCCCGCGCTCGCGCAGCTCGTGGTCCGCCAGGATGTCCGGGTTGCCGCCCAGCACGATGTCGGTACCGCGACCGGCCATGTTCGTCGCGACCGTGACGGCGCCCTTGCGGCCCGCCTTCGCGATGATCAACGCCTCGCGCTCGTGGTGCTTCGCGTTCAGGACCTCGTGCGGGATGCCCTTGCGCACCAACAGCTTCGACAGGTACTCGGAGCGCTCGACGCTCGTCGTGCCGACCAGGACCGGCTGGCCCTTCGCGTGCTTCTCGGCGATGTCCTCGGCGACGGCCTCGAACTTCGCCTCCTCGCTCTTGTAGACGAGGTCGGGCTGGTCCTTGCGCTGCGGCGGGCGGTTCGTCGGGATCGGGACGACGCCCAGCTTGTAGGTCTGGTGGAACTCGGCCGCCTCGGTCTCGGCGGTACCGGTCATGCCGCCGAGCTTCTCGTACAGGCGGAAGTAGTTCTGCAGGGTGATCGTGGCGAGGGTCTGGTTCTCCGCCTTGATCTCCACGCCTTCCTTGGCCTCGATGGCCTGGTGCATGCCCTCGTTGTAGCGGCGGCCGGCGAGCACACGACCCGTGAACTCGTCGACGATCATGACTTCACCGTTGCGGACGATGTAGTCCTTGTCGCGGTGGTAGAGCTCCTTCGCCTTGAGGGCGTTGTTCAGGTAGCCCACCAACGGCGTGTTCGCCGCCTCGTACAGGTTGTCGATGCCGAGCTGGTCCTCGATGAACTCCACACCGAGCTCGGTGACGGCGATCGTGCGCTTCTTCTCGTCGTACTGGTAGTGGTACGACTTCGACTTCTCCTCGACGACCTCCAGGCGCTCCTTCTGGGAGAGCTGCGTGACGTCGATGCCGCGCATCCGCGGGGCGAGGCGGGCGAACTCCGTGTACCAGCGCGCCGACTGCTCGGCCGGACCGGAGATGATCAGCGGGGTGCGGGCCTCGTCGATGAGGATCGAGTCGACCTCGTCGACGATCGCGTAGTAGTGGCCGCGCTGCACGCACTCGTCCAGGCTCCACGCCATGTTGTCGCGCAGGTAGTCGAAGCCGAACTCGTTGTTCGTGCCGTAGGTGATGTCCGCGTTGTACGCCACGCGACGCTGCTCGGGCGTCATCTCGGAGAGGATCGCGCCGACGGTCAGGCCGAGGAAGCGGTGCACGCGGCCCATCCAGTCCGCGTCGCGCTTGGCCAGGTAGTCGTTCGTGGTGATGACGTGGACGCCCTTGCCGGCGATGGCGTTGAGGTACACGGGCATGACCGAGGTCAGCGTCTTGCCCTCACCGGTGCGCATCTCGGCGATCTGACCGAGGTGCAGCGCGGCGCCACCCATCAGCTGCACGTCGTAGGGGCGCTGACCCAGGGTGCGCTTCGCGGCCTCGCGGGCCACGGCGAACGCCTCCGGCAGCAGCTCGTCGAGCGACTCGCCCTCGGCGTGGCGCTTCTTGAACTCCTCGGTTTTGGCGCGCAACTCGGCGTCGGAGAGGTCGACCACGTCATCTTCGAGCGCGTTGATGGCGTTTGCGATGTTGCGGAGGCGCTTGAGCATCTTGCCCTCGCCGGAGCGGAGCAGTCGGGACAGCACCATCTGGATAGACCTCATCACCTGTATCGCGGCGCGCCCACGTCGGACGCCTTTCCCCTGCCCATCGTAGGCAAGTCGCCAAGATGTGCGCACAGACACAGGCGGATTGGGCCCCGCGACCTGGTATACGCAGGTCAGGCCCATCCGCAGGACGTTCCGCCACCTCGGCTACTGGTGTGGAGAACGCATGAGGCCCGCGTAAAGGTTCCTGGTCGGGCGAGATTCACCTTCACGGTGAACGGTGAGGCCCGGAGTGCGGCCAGGTGGCGGTAGACGCACGCCGCCGCCCTCACACGCGAGGGGTGTGAGGGCGGCGGCGGTCGAAGGTGTGGGTTACCGGGTCAGGCCAGCCTGATCACGCCGTAGTCGAACCCCTTCCGGCGGTAGACGACGCTCGGGCGCCCGCTGTCGGTGTCGGCGAACAGGTAGAAGTCGTGTCCGACCAGTTCCATCTCGTAGAGGGCCTGGTCGACGGTCATCGGTTTGGCGGCGTGCTCCTTTTCGCGTACGACGCGTCCGGGCAACTTGTCGTCGAGGCCGTCGTCCCACCGCTGCGCGGGCACTTCCGCCATGCCCTCGTAGTCGGCCTCGGGTGCGTCGAGCACCGCGGTCTTCGCGCGGCGTGACGTCATGGTTTCGCCAGCGGCGGAGGGATCCCCCAGTCCGCTTGTCGCTTCGGCCACCGAGATCGGGGCTCGGGCCCCGTGGTGGACTCGCCTGCGGTCGTGTGACCGGCGCAGGCGGTTCTCGAGCTTTGCGACCGCAGAATCGAGCGCGGCGTAGAAGTCACCCGCGCAGGCTTCGGAACGGACCACGGGTCCACGTCCCTTGCCGGTGATTTCGACCCGCTGGCAGTTCTTCGACTGCCGGCGGTTCGGCTCGTGGAAAAGCTCCACGTCGAAGCGGATGACCTTGCGGTCGTAGCGCTCAAGCCGGGCCAGCTTTTCGGCGACGTGCACCCTGTAGTGATCGGGCACCTCGACGTTGCGGCCCTTAACGACGATGTCCATACACGACCTCCCTCGCTTTGCTGCGAGCTTTGGCTGGACTGATTCAGCGCGCCGTGGCGATCTTGGATCGCGGATTGTGTCGCGGAGGGTCGTCCTCCGCAGCTCTCACGGCGCCAGGGTCATGGGCTGTTCGCCTCCTCCCCGCGTGCCGGGAACGCTGATAGCGGTGCACGTTAGCTTGGGATTCACCGTCGCGTAAGCCCCCTTGCCGGGGGAACGACGAGTTTTTTCGGTGACTACGCAGCGCGACGACAGCGCGTTGCCAGTCATGTCCCGAGCGTGCCACGAACCCTGCTCACCGGCATCTCGCTCACCCGTACGGCTCAGCCCGAGACCGGCACTCGACGGCAGTCTCGCTGCGTCGAACGGGTCCAGTCGCGGCCTCATACCCAGCCAACGGGCGACCCGCGCGTCATGTTCCCGAAACCTCGAAGAGATCGATTCCGATCCGCGAACTGGGACAGAACCACACTTCTTGCGACTGAACCGATCGGTACCGATGACCGATCACGACCCAGTCACGCCCGCCCGAACGGCGGATTTCGCCCAATGCCGGACAAGGCCGTTGATCACCGGCACGACCGGACGCCGCGGTATTTCCAGTAATAACCGCTGGTCAGATCCACATGTGAATAGTCGTTAACAAGGACCGGCCGCGACGGGCACCTGCGGACACCGGTCCGCGCCTCCGGCGGCGAACGTCGTGGACACGATCGCGGCCAGGTGCGCGGCCTGTTGAGATGGCAGACCTGCGGACGCCTCGGTTCCGAAACACGGGCTCAACAGACGCTGGGACAAACGGGTCGAAACGAGTTCCGGATCTTGGGACGTCGTCACAGATTTCGCAGCGAGCTGGGCCGATGCGTCCACCCCGGACCCGACGGTGATCGACAACGCAACCGGAACTTCACCCTTGTGGGCGGTGCCGAAAGTCCTCTGCTCGGTCCTGGCACCCCGACCGCCGTTTTTTGTCAGACCCCGTCGTCATCCTCGTCCCATGACCGCACTCGACCTGCTCCTGCCACCCGCCTGCGCCGGCTGCGGCCGCCCCGGCACCGACTGCTGCGCCACGTGCCTCGACGCCTTCGGTCCGCCGGCCCGGCTCCAGGTCCCCGGTGTCGGGCCGCCGGTGTGGACGCTGGCCCCCTATCACGGCGCCGCAAGGGAACTCGTGCTCGCCTTCAAGGAACGCGGCGCACGGGCGCTGGCGGCGTGGTTCGGCGCCCTCGTGGCGGCGGCGCTGGTCGCGGTGGGCCCTCGCCCCTGGACGCTCGTCCCCGCACCGTCACGCCGCAGCGCCGCCCGCGACCGGGGCGGTGACCACATGCTGGGAGTCGCGCGGGCCGTCCACGTCGCGACCGTGGCCCAGGTCCTGCGGCTCGCGCCCGGCGTCAGCGACTCGGTGGGCTTGAGTGCCGCCGAACGAAGACGGAACCTCGCGGGACGGGTCCTGGTCGACGGCAGACCGCCGCCGGGCACCACCGTGCTGCTCGACGACGTGATCACCACGGGTGCGACGGCATCGGCTTGTGTCGGTGCTCTGCGCCGGGCAGGGGTGCGCACGCACGCCGTGCTCGCGCTGACGTCGGCCCGGCCGGGCCCTCCCGGGTAGACGGTGAACCGTGCGGCTGGTCCGAGCGCTGGTGATCCGACTCGGCAGGGGCCCCGTCAACCCACACAGGCGACGAACAACGTGGCGAGCCGCCCGCGTCAGCCCGGGTAGAAGACCAGCGATCCGGATGACACCCGGATCGAGCTCGACTTCCACACGTCGGTGATGTCCGACGCGGACCACAGGCCCGAGGGGTCGATCACCTGCACCTGACGGGCAGGTGCCGCCGCCACCGAAGCCACCGGCACGGTGAGGTTCGACTGGCTGTAGCGGTCCAGCTTGAACCCGTCGGTGTAGACCTTCGTGACCGGCCACGACGGCAGAGAGGAGGCAACGACCAGCACGTCCTGGGACAGCCAGTCGATGGACTGCACCGAGGAGCCCAGCACGGGCTGCTGGATGGGGCGGGGTGCGCGCAGCGCGACGTCCTCGTTGTTGCGCACCACGGAGGCGACGAACAGGGTTCCGCCGATCACCAGCGCCGCGTGGGTGCCGTCGCGGGACAGGCGGAGGTCACTGATCGAGCCGTACTGCGACAGGCCGGTGAAGTTGACGCCCTTGGCCGTCCAGCTGCCGTTGTCGGCGCGGGTCACGCGGTTCACGAAGGTGCCGTTGACCACCGTCCACACCTCGGTGCCCGGCTCCTTCGGACCGCTGGAGAGCAGCCACGTGGGTCTGGTGAGCGTCGTCGCCTGGAGGTCCACTTCGGACAGCTCCTGTTCGAGCTCTCCGACGCGCAACCGCATGCCGCCGCCCGCGCGGGTGACCACGGCGAGTCTCGACCCGTCGAGGGACTGCGCCGCGCTCACGACGCCGTACACACCGCTGCCCGCCGGGCCCTTGACCGGGTTGCCGTCGGTCAGCGACTTGACCGCCCCGTCCGCCACGAACATGCCCTGGAGGTTCGCGTTCAACGCCAGCAACGCCTCGCCCGCGGTCGCCGACACGTCGGACGGCCGGTAGTCCCGCTGGTCCGGCAGGATCTGCTGGCCGTCGACGAGCACGCGCACCCGCGAGGTCGTGACCCCGGAGTACGACTTCACCACCTGCGCGACGATCTGCTTGCGCTTCTCGGGCGTCAGGTCCTTGCCGACCCTGGTGAGGTTGACCTCGAGTGCCCCGTCGTCGGCTTCCTTCGTGGCCGAGAACGCTTCGGTGTCCGGGCTGAGCGCGCTCACCAGCGTGTCCCGCAGCGTGTCGCCGGGGCCCTTGATCAGCAGTTCGGTGACCCGTGCGGGGATGCTCGTCTCGGGCGGCACCACCACGTAGCGCGGGTCCGGCACCAGCACGGTGAACTCGGGGTTGTAGAAGTAGAGCGTCACCCTCCGGTAGTTGTCGTTGAAGACGTTCAGCGGCAGGTAGACGGCCGACGGGGCGGCCGAGATGCGCCACTGGTTGTCGCTGTTGCGCTCCAGCTTCACCGACTCGTTGAGGTCGCCGACCTCCGGCGCGAACGCGTTGTCACCGCCGAGGCGGCCGATCTTCTTGCCCTGCAGCAGGACGTACTGCGTCTTGTCCTGCGGCGTCTGGGGCGTCGGCACCGTCTTGAAGGCCGACTCGATGATGATCGGGTTCTTGGTGTTCCAGTTCTTGTTGGCCTCCGGCGTCATGTACGCGCGGGCGGCCGCGTAGTCGCTGTGCGGGTCCGAGGTCGCGTCGATGAAGTCGCGCACGAGCATCAACGGGTCGATGTCGCGGGGCGGTTCCGGTGCCGTGAACGTCTTGGTGGTCTTGTTGTCCTTCGGCCCGATCGGCTTGGGCTGGGTGTTCGTCGGGATCGCCGCACACGCGGTGACGGTCACGAGGACGAGCACCAGCAACGCGAGCCGCTTCACCGCACTTCCTCCGAAACCTCTGACCGCGCACCCGGCTTCTCGACGGGCGTCCCGTCGACCGGCTCCGCGGGCTGCCAGGTGATCTCCTCCGGGGTCAGCTCGACCTCTTCGGGTTCCTCGGCCGCGGGCGGTTCCTCGACCACCGCGACGGGTTCGAGCTCGATCGCGGGCGCGAGCGGCAGCGGGCTCTCCCGCACCTCCTCGCCGTGCCGGCGCGGCAGGGTCAGCCGGAACACGGCGCCGTGGCCCGGTTCGCCCCACGCCTCCAGCCAGCCGCCGTGCAGCCGCGCGTCCTCCAGCGAGATCGACAGACCCAGGCCGGTGCCGCCGGTGCGGCGGTTGCGCGACGGGTCGGCGCGCCAGAACCGGCTGAACACCAGCTCGGCCTCGCCGGGCCGCAACCCGACGCCGTGGTCGCGCACGGTGATCGCGACGGCGTCGTCGTTGCCGCGCATGGTGAGCTCGACCGGCTGGCCCTCGCCGTGGTCGATGGCGTTGGCGAGCAGGTTGCGCAGAATCCGTTCCACGCGGCGGGAATCCAGCTCGGCCACCAGCTCCGAGTCCGGCAGGTCCAGCACCACCGGCGAACCGGCGCTCGACGAGATCGCGCGCACCGAGTCGTGCGCGCGGCGCGCGAGCACGCGGATGTCGACCTGCTCGGCGGTCAGCTCCTCGACGCCGGCGTCCAGCCGCGAGATCTCCAGCAGGTCGCCCAGCAGCGACTCGAACCGGTCGAGCTCGTCGACCAGCAGCTCGGTGGAGCGGGCGAGCCCGGCGGGGAACTGCTCGCGCGAGGCGTGCAGGACGTCCGCGGCCATGCGCACGGTCGTCAACGGCGTGCGCAGCTCGTGCGACACGTCCGAAGTGAACCGGCGCTGCAGCTGGCCGAACTCCTCCAGCTGCTTGAACTGGGCCTGGATCGACTCGGCCATCTCGTTGAACGACTCGGCCAGGCGCGCCACGTCGTCCTCGCCGACGACGTGCATGCGTTCGTGCAGAACGCCGTCCGCGAACCGTTCCGCGACCTCGGCGGCCTGCCGCACCGGCCGGACGACCTGGCGCGTCACGAGGTTCGCGATGAGCGCGAGCAGGATCAGCAGCACGATGCCGCCGACCGCGAGCGTCGACTGCACGACCTCGGCGGTGCGCTGCTCCGCGGTCAGCGGGAAGATCAGGTACAGCTGCATCGAGCGCGCGGACGTGCTGATCGGCAGGCCCACGACGAAGAGCGTGGTCGGCGTGCCGTCGCGCTGCACCGTGTGGATCTGGGTGCCCTCGTCGCCGTTCTCGACCATGTCGCGCAGGCCGCGCGGCACGTCCTCCAGCGGGCCGACGGCCGGCACGCGCCCGGCACCGGCCAACCCGAGCCCGTCGGCCAGGACGGGCTCGAACGCACCGGCTCCCGCCGTGGTGGCGTCCGTGCCGGAGCCACCGACGGCGAGCTTGTTGACGGCGCTCTGGAACCGCGTCTGCACGCTGTCCGGGCCGGGGTTGAGACCGACCAGATCGGACTGGATCAGGCTGCGCGAGGCCATCGCCTGGCGCACCGCGGCCTCGTCCTTGGTGTTCAGCAGCTGGTTGGTGATCTGCATCTGCAGGACCATGCCCAGCACGAACACCACGGCGGACGACAACGCGAGCGTGGACACGACGACGCGCAACTGCAGCGAACGACGCCACAGGTCACCAAACGCGGCCCACCGCTTGCGCGCCTCCTCGACGAGGAACTGCGCCTTCGCGACGACCGGCCGAACGAACTTCATACGCCACCTGTCACGGAGGGCCGGCCTTGTAGCCGACACCGCGGACAGTCAACACCACCTCGGGGTGCTCCGGGTCCCGTTCGACCTTGGAACGCAACCGCTGCACGTGCACGTTCACCAGGCGCGTGTCGGCGGCGTGGCGGTAACCCCACACCTGCTCCAGCAGCACCTCGCGGGTGAACACCTGACGCGGCTTGCGGGCCAGCGCGACGAGGAGGTCGAACTCCAGCGGCGTGAGCTGGATCGGCCTACCCTCGCGCAGCACCTCGTGGCCGGGCACGTCGATCGTGAGGTCGCCGATCTGCAGCACCTCGGACGGCTCGGCCTCGGTCCGGCGCAGGCGCGCCCGGATGCGGGCCACCAGCTCCTTGGGCTTGAACGGCTTCACCACGTAGTCGTCGGCACCGGACTCGAGGCCCAGCACCACGTCGACCGTGTCGCTCTTGGCGGTGAGCATCACGATCGGCACGCCCGACTCGGACCTGATCGCCTTGCAGACGTCGATGCCGTTCATCCCCGGCAGCATCAGGTCGAGCAGCACGAGGTCGGGCTTGAGCTCGCGCAGCGCGGGCAGGGCACGGGCACCGTCGGCGACCACCGCGGTGTCGAAGCCCTCCCCGCGCAACACGATCGTCAGCATCTCCGCCAGGGCGGGGTCGTCATCGACGACGAGCACGCGTGCCTTCATACTCAACATCGTCGCACTCCCGGTCGCGCGTTCGCGCACCACCCAGGTTCCGTTGCCGCTGGTGGCGGTGTGCGGTCGTTCGGTAACCGGCCGGAACTGTCGCTCCACGTGCCCCACCTCGCCCGATTTGGCCTGCTCGTCGCCGGAGTATCCGCGCGACGTTCACCTTTCGTTACCCGGTGTGGTCAGACCGCGTGGATCGCCGAGGCCAGCCAGATGCGCGCGTCACCCACCTTCGCCGGGTCGGTGATCGCCGGCACCGCGCGCTCGTGCCGCGCGGCGAGGTCGGCCGGGTGCGTCACCGAGGCGTGCCAGCCGTGGGAGGCCAGCCACTCGACCGGGTCCTCCACGTCGGACCGCCAGCGGGCGTCCAGCGCGTCGAACCGCTCGTGCACGGCTCTCATCTGCGGCAGCTCGCGGAAGGCGCGGTTGACGTGTTCGAGCGCGAGGGTGCTGCCCCGAGTGGACAGCGCGCTCACCCAGTACAGGATCCGGTCTCCCGCGTCCGGCGGCAGGAACATGAAGAGGCCCTCCAGCAACCAGGCCGTTGGCCTGTTCGGGTCGAACCCCGCGTGGATCAGCGCCGAGGCCCAGTCGTCGCGCAGGTCGCAGGGCACCGGGATCCGTTCGCATCTGGGCCGGGCGTGCAGGTCGTGCAGAGCGTCCTCTTTGAACTCGACCAACTCGGGCAGGTCGAGCTCGAAGAGCGTGGTGCCCGGCGGCCACGGCAGCCGGAACGCCCTGGTGTCGAGGCCCGCCGCCATGATCACGACCTGGGGCCGGGCCGAGCTGAGGAGCTGGTCGTCGAAGTACCGGGTGCGCAGGACGAAGTGCTCGCCCGCGAGGGTCCGGACGCCGTTCAGGTCGCTCGCGGAGCCGGCGGCCTCCACGAGTCCCGCGGCCAGCGGATCGGTGAAGAGGGGGCGGAGATGACGTTGCTCGGTGGCGCGGGCGGCAGCGATCAGAACAGCCGTGCGGGCGACTCCGACCGGGGGGCGCTGCAGAACACGCTTCAAATTGTGATCTCCTATTCACTCACAGTGACGTACCGGAGCCACGATCGTGTCAATCGGTACGCACGTGAGCGACCACTCAAGGAGTGAAGAGCGGTTCCAGAAGCGAAGAAAAGTTCACGTTTGACCGCCCGTCGACCACTTGCCACGGAGCGAGCCAGTTGATGTTCGCCAATCCGTCGTAAACCACACCGCACCTGGCCTGCAGCCCGCCGTCGGACTCGTAGAGGTCTCGGGCGCGGGTGTCGTCGTCCTGCTCGCGCCTGGCCGCGCGTTCGGCCGCGACCTCGACGGGCACGCGAAGCAGCAGGTGAAGATCGGGAACGGGCAGTCCGAAGCGGTCGATCTCCAGCGCGCGCACCCACTCGACGAACTCGCCGTGCTCGTCCTGGTGCAGCCGCGCGGCGTTGTACGCGGCGTTGGAGGCCACGTACCGATCGAGCAGCACCACGTCGTGCTCCTCCAGGTCCTTGCGGATCTGGTCGGCGGCGCCGCGCCGGTCCAGCGCGTAGAGCACGGCCATGCCGTAGACCGAGTCGCTGAGGTCGCCGATCTTGCCGTAGAGGGCGTCGCGGACCAGGTCGGCGTGCACGCTGACCCCGTAGCGCGGGAACGCGTGGCTGGTCACGGTCCTCCCACTGGCGTGCAACGCCTCGGTCAGTCCGTTCGCGAGCGTCCGCTTGCCGGCGCCGTCAAGGCCTTCGATCACCACGAGCTTTCCCACCAGGCGAACCCTAGTGGCCACTCACATGGCCGCCACACGTCCCCCACACGGGCGAAATCCGATCTTTCGATCACCAGAACGAGTGACTACGGTGAACAGTCACACGGCGCGTGTGTGAAGGGTAGGTGCCGCGGTGGCCGCGGATTCCGGGCACGCCGGATCGGTCGACGAGCCGATCGGTAACCCGACCGGGGGTCTGCCGACCCCTCTCGCCGAGACGCTCCGCTACGGGCCGTTCCACCGCGCCCTGCGCGAGGCGATCGCCCACCGGGGCCTCTCGCTCGCCCGGCTGCGCGCCCACCTCGAACAACTCGGTGTCCAGGTAGGTCAGTCGACGCTCTCCTACTGGCAACGCGGCCTCCGTCATCCCGAGGTCCCCCGCGCCATCAGCACGGTGCGCGCGCTGGAGTCCGTGTTGCGCCTGCCGCCATCGTCCTTGTTGGACCTGATCGGCCCGCGCACCGCCAACGTCTACCTGCCGCGCCCGGTGGCGACCTGGCCGGAACCCGCGCCGCTGCTCGCGACGTTCGACTCCGTACCGGAGGCAGCGCGCGGCAACGCCGACCTCGAGGTGCTGTCCGTGCACGACACCGTGCAGATCGGCATGCACCGCGAACAGCGCTCGATCACCACGCGGCTGGTCGTGCGGGCGGTCCGGCAGGGGCCCGACCGGTACCTGGCGGTGCACTGCGGCGACGACGGCTCACTGATCGAGAACGCGTTGGTGAGAGCCGGGGAAGGATGCCGGCAGGGCAGGCTGCGCCGGGAAAGCGCTTCCCGGAACCTGGCCGTGGAGATGCTCTTCGACCGGCGGCTCGCGGCCGGTGAGGAACACGTCTTCAGCTTCACGATCGTCGACGACACCGGCGGCGCCACGCCCGGCCACCACCGCACGTTCCGCGACGCGTGCGGCTCGTACCTGGTGCAGCTGTCGTTCCACCGGCGGGCGATGCCGGCGCGCTGCATCAAGCAGTTCCGGGCCTCGGCCGACGCGACGCCGGTCGACGTCGACGAACTGGTGTGCGGGCTCGGCGGCGTCGTCAGCGCGTACTTCGGCGATGTCGGCCCCGGAATTGCCGGCATCGCCGTCGAGTGGAGCTAGGGGCGAGGAAAGCGAGAGTGCTGATCTTTACAGGAGTTGGCAGGAAGCTCTCTCATGGCCTCGCGTGAGCAACGGTAGCAGCGAAATCCTCAGTCCGACAGCAGGTTTGCCAGTTCGGCCACAGGTCCAATGTGGATGGACTGGCCGCCTGGCGTGGAACCCTTGCGCTCGAACAGTTCCACGAGCTTGCGCACGGTGAAGTACTTGCGGTGCAACGCCGCCGCGGCGATCAGCCTGACCAGGTCGCGATTCGCCTCGACCCGGTTGCCCCACGGCTCGCCGCGCAGGTAGAGGTGCAGCCACGTGCCGAACCAGAGGTCGCCCTGCCGTTCGAACATGACCGGCAGCGCGACCTTTCCCCTGCCGCGCATGGAAGAGCGGGCGCGCACCGTGCTCGGCTCGAACGGCTTGCCCATCTGGTCGAGGTCGCGGCTCATGAAGCCGAACATCGACTCGGCGACCTGGTCGAACCCCTCACCCGAGAAGATGTCCACCTGCGGCACGACGTACTTCGCGCCGAACGCGTTCCGGTGCAGGTCGAGGAACTCCGTCGCGCCGTCGGTGGCGTCGGTGACGTCACCTGAGTGGACGGCCCCACCGGCTTTCAGGTTCGTCCACGACACCTGCCCCTGGTACTCGAAGTTCTCGTTGAGCAGCACGGCGGACAGGTCGTAGTCGGTGCGCCTGGACGCCTGCCGCCAGTGCACGAAGAACCGCAGGACGTCGCCTTCGAGCCACAGCTTCGAGCCGCGCGGCAGCACGCCGAAACCGTCCTCGGTGGCGGTGCCGGACACCGGCACGACGACGTCGAGCAGCTCGGGATCGACGGTCAGCGACGAGAAGTCCGGCAGCCTGCGCACCAGCTCGTCCTCGATGACCTCGACGATCGTGGTGGTGTCGATCGGCGGACGGGTGTCGTCGGCGATCCACACCTTGCGTGCGCGGTTCGCGAAAACCCTTGCGGTGTCGGGCTTTCCGCGGTTCGACAGGTGCTCCAGCACCGACACCAGCACGCGTCCGGACACGTCGGGCACCGCCACGCGGACAGCGTCGGCAACGCCCGAGGCGCCGTTGCGGACCAACCGGTCCACCTGGCGCAGCAGCATGCCGGGCGCCTTCGAGAGGATGCGCAACGCGAGATCGGGATCGTTGTCCGCGAACGCCAGCTCGACCTGGCCGGCGAACGACCGGGCGGTCTTCTCCTTGCGCGCCACGGCGAACACGTCCTGGGCGCGTTCGAACGGGTGCTCGTGCGGGTGCAGGCGCTCCCCCAGCCGCTTCCACGCCTCGCGGTGCTGACCCACGTCGCCGAACTTGCCCGCGTCCACCCCGTCGAGCGCGGCGAGCAGCGCCCGGCGCTCCGGCCTGCGGAACGACCGGAAGCGGGTCGGCTCGCGCAGCGTCACGTCGCCTCCGGACGCCTCCGCGGCCAGGCGCAGGACGTCGGTGACCGTGTCGATGCCAATCAACGGGCGCTGCGCGACGAGGCGGGCGGCGTTGAGGATCGCGCGGTTCTCCCTGGTGGGAACGGATTCGGGGGTCAGGTCGAGGCGCTGGGTCGCGAGTTCACCCAGCAGAGTTCGGTCGTCCTCGCCGAGCGGGATCGGGCTCGCCGCGAGCTCCAGGTGGAGGCGGGTGATCTCGTCGTCGAGCGTGCCGCCCAGGTTCAGGACGGTGACGCGGTCCTTGAGGCCGGAGATCAGTTCGTCGTGCGCGGCGAGCATCTCCTCGTAGGTGTGCTGGACGCGGCCGTATTTGGGCAGGTCGAGCAGGTTGCCGGTGAACTCGGCGACGTCCTGGATGCACGCCAGCCAGAAGTCGAGGGTGTCCGGCACGTTGTGCGGGAAGTCCCTGAAGTACGGGTTGTGCTGGGCCTGCGCGCCGACCAGTTCCTCCACCGCCCGGACGATCGTCTGCGCGTACTCGGCACCGGCCACGGACGAGACGTGTTCGAGCAGCTCCCGCGAGGCCTTGAAGCCCACCCTGAGCAACGCGGCGTCGAGCTGCCTGGCGGTCGTGCCGCCATCGCCCCGCGCGCCGTCCGACAGGGGCACGCGCAGGGTCTTCTTGATGATGGTCGTCCGCACCCGGTCAGTAAAACCCGCACGTCAACCGTAAAACGCTTGGGCGGATGACGACCGCGGTGCTAGCTTTCCGGCGACCGTGCGAGAGACCGAGGAGGTGGTACCCGTGAACATGTCGACATGGGTGCTCCCCCCTGGGGTCACGGTCGGGCGATAGGTCGTCGTCCGGGAGCGCCGTTCGCGAGCTTCCCGGAAAGGCACGACCATGCACTTCACTTCCGAACAACTCCTCGACGACGGTGTCCTCGAGCGCAGGTTCACCCTCGGCGACATCCCCGGCATCCTGTGGACGTCCGGATCCGAACCGGCGCCGCTGATCCTCATGGGCAACCCGGGCGGACTGGACAGGATGTACCCGCGGCTCGCGGCCAGGGCCCGCGGCAGCGTGGTGGAGGGCTACGCGGCCGCCACCATCGAGCTCCCCGGTAGCGGCGACCGGCCTCTCGACGCCGACGCCGAACAGGCCCGCGCCGACCTGCGCCAGGCGGTGCAGGCCGGTGAACCGGTGTCCGACGAGATCGTCACGCGCCTCGTGCTGCCACTGGTCGACAAGGCCGTCCCCGAATCGCAGGCCGCCCTGGACGCGCTGCTGACGTTGCCCGAGATCAACGACGGCCCGGTCGGCATCTCGGGCGGCGTGCTCGCCATCGGGTTGCGGCTGGCCGCAGTCGAGCCGCGCATCGCGGCCGCGCTGCTGTTCGCCGGGAGCTACGTGCCGCGCAGCATGTTCGACGAGGCCCGGCAGGTCACCGTGCCGTTGCTGGTCCTGCTGCAGTGGGACGACGAGGGCAACGACCGGCAGATGGCGCTGGACCTGTTCGACGCCTTCGGTTCGAAGGAGAAGACGTTGCACGCCAACATGGGCGGGCACACCGGGGTCCCGGCGTTCGAGGGGCCTTACGCGAACCAGTTCTTCGCCAGGCACCTCAAATAATTCCACCCGTTCGGGGACGACGTTGTTTCTGCTCCATCGCCTAACGTCGGGGCAATGAACGGCGATCCGTCGACTCCGTACAGCCGTGACCTGGGCGATGAACTGCGCCAGGTGCGGGAGCGCTACACGACTTTCCGCGGTCGGCGGATCGCCCGCATGCTCGGGTGGGATCCGGGCAAGGTCTCGAACATCGAGCACGGCAAGACCCGTGCCAGCGAAATCGACATCGTCCAGTACCTGGGTCGGTGCGGGCGCCCGCAGTCGTTCATCGAGGACTTCCTCAACCGGTACCGGTCCGCGTTCGACCACTACTTCGTGCAAGTCCCGAGCAACCTGCGCACGGTGACGATGGCCGAGTCGAGCGCCGACAAGATCACCAGCTACAGCCTGACGACCATTCCTGGCTTGGTGCAGACCGAGGAATACGCAACGGCACTCATCGAAGCCTGCGGAACGGTCAGCCCGGACGAGATCGCGGCGCACGTTCGCTTCCGGATCGAACGGCAGGCCGTCCTCAGGCGGCCGAATCGCCCGCAGTGCACCTTTTACATTCACGAGAACGCTCTGCGGCTCAAGGTCGGCAGCGACCAGGTCATGGAAGACCAGCTCATGAGGTTGCTCTTCCACAATCACGTCATCCGGATCGTGTCGGCGTCCAGCGGTCCCGCCGGGGTCTTCGCGGCGCCCTATGTGCTGTGGGAGTACGAGAAGCGCAGCAGTGTCGCCTACACGGAATCAGACCTCGCCCAGGTGTTCGTGCAGGACCTGCGCGGGGTCAAGCACTGCAAGTCGATCTTCGCGCGCCTGGATGCGCTCGCTCTCGATGAGGGACAATCGCGGTCAATGGTGGCGGACCTCGCCAGTCGATCGCGGGAGGACCTCAGTGGCCGGAAACTGCACCTGGCGTAAGAGCAGCTACAGCGGCGGCAACGCCGGTGACGAGTGCGTCGAGGTGGCGTTTGCCCAGGTCGTGCGCGTGCGTGACTCCAAGAACGCCGCCGGTCCCGAGCTGAAGTTCAGCGTCGAGGCCTGGCAGGGGTTCATCGGAGCTCGGTAGATGGAGACCTTGGTGTGGCTTCCCTGGGCGATCTCGGCGACGCGCTGCGGCGTGTGCTGGCCACGATCGACCGGTCAATAGCGGCTCCTGCCCGAGGGGTGCACGCTGACGGTGTACGGGCCGAATTACCGCAAGACCGGAAAACGACTACGGCCCAGGTGACCCAGCCATCATCGTCGCCACGCAGGAAGAGTTGTCCGCCTTCATCGACCGAGTGAGTGCACGGTCGGCGGCCCAACCGTGCCCATCACTGATCGAGGTGTCCATCGCGGAGGACCCCTACGGCTTCCCGACTCTCAACGCGGGCATCGGTGCGAATCACGGATATGTCCGCGTCAGCGGCCGGGACGAGCTGCGGGCGACACAAGGCGACCCGAACGCGTCGGGCGACGTGGTGTACGACTTCCAGGGCCATGAGACGTTGGTGCCCGTGAGCCAGGAAGTCCCGCTGGACACGGTCCGGGCGGTGCTCGCCGCCTATCTCGATCACGGTGGGCTGATCCCCCAGGACTTCCCGCACCTGCATGAGGTGGCCGTCGTCTGAGTCAGCTGAGCTCGGTAGGCAGCGGCAGGTCCAGCGCCGCGAGGAACTGCTTGGTCTTGAGCTCGACGAACACGTCGACGTCCTCGACGTCCTCTTCCTCGTCCAGCGAGAAGTCCTCCGGGTTCTCGTCCGAGGCCAGGTAGCCGAGCAGCTCGGCCTGCTTGGCGGTGACGTCACCGGAGTTGTGCAGCGCCCACCACGCGGCCAGGCCCGCGGCCTCGCGCAGGACGTCGGTGGGGTCGGAGGCGTTGGGGTTCTCGAAGTAGGTGCGCGGCGTCAGGCCCAGGTAGGCGACGCCGGTGCCCGGACCAGCGGGCGCGTAGACGACCGAGGTGATGTCGCTGTCGTGGATGTCGATCCACAGCGACGGTTCCTCCAACGGCGGCAGCTCGCCCTCGGACAGGGTCTTCCACTGGCCGTGCTCGAACGCGTAAGTCCCGAAGAATCCCACGACGCGCCCCTCTGTCGACGTGGATGAAGGGCGCCTTCATCCACGTCAGGTGGATGAAGGCGCCCTTCATCGCAAGCTCAGTAGCGGTAGTGGTCCGCCTTGAACGGGCCCTCGACGTCGACGTCGATGTACTCGGCCTGCTCCTTGGTCAGCTTGGTGAGCTTGCCGCCGAGCGCCTCCAGGTGGATGCGGGCGACCTTCTCGTCGAGGACCTTGGGCAGGCGGTAGACCTCGTTGTCGTACTCCTCGTGCTTGGTGAACAGCTCGATCTGCGCGATCACCTGGTTGGAGAAGGAGTTCGACATGACGAACGACGGGTGGCCGGTCGCGTTGCCGAGGTTCAGCAGGCGGCCCTCCGACAGCACGATGATCGAGCGGCCGTTCGGGAAGACCCACTCGTCGACCTGCGGCTTGATGTTGTTGCGGCGGATGCCGGGGTAGCGGGCGAGGCCGGCCATGTCGATCTCGTTGTCGAAGTGGCCGATGTTGCCGACGATCGCCTGGTGCTTCATCTGCGCCATGTGCTCGACCATCACGACGTCCTTGTTGCCGGTCGTGGTGATGACGATGTCGGCGCGGTCGAGGACGTCCTCCAGGCGCTGGACGTCGTAGCCGTCCATGGCGGCCTGCAGCGCGCAGATCGGGTCGATCTCGGTGACGATGACGCGGGCGCCCTGGCCGCGCAGGGACTCGGCGGCGCCCTTGCCGACGTCGCCGTAGCCGCAGACGACCGCGACCTTGCCGCCGATCAGCACGTCGGTGCCGCGGTTGATGCCGTCGATCAGCGAGTGGCGGATGCCGTAGCGGTTGTCGAACTTCGACTTGGTGACGGCGTCGTTGACGTTGATGGCCGGGAAGAGCAGCTCACCGGCGGCGGCCAGCTGGTACAGGCGCATGACGCCCGTGGTGGTCTCCTCGGTGACGCCGCGGATGCCCGCCGCGATGTTCGTCCACTTCTTGCCGTCGGCCGCGAGCGAGTTGCGGAGCGTCTCGAGGATGATCTTCCACTCCTCGGAGTCGCCGTCCTCCGCGTTCGGGACGACACCGGCCGCCTCGTACTGGACACCCTTGTGGACCAGGAGCGTGGCGTCGCCGCCGTCGTCCAGGATCATGTTCGGGCCCTTGCCGTCGGGCCACGTCAGCATCTGCTCGGCGGTCCACCAGTACTCCGGCAGCGTCTCGCCCTTCCAGGCGAAGCAGGAGATGCCCCTGGGCTCCTCCTCGGTGCCGTGCGGGCCGACGACGACCGCGGCGGCCGCGTGGTCCTGCGTCGAGAAGATGTTGCAGGAGGCCCAGCGGACCTCCGCGCCCAGGTCGACCAGCGTCTCGATGAGCACCGCGGTCTGGATGGTCATGTGCAGCGAGCCGGAGATCCGAGCGCCCTTGAGCGGGTAGACCCCGGAGTACTCGCGGCGGAACGCCATCAGGCCGGGCATCTCGTGCTCGGCCAGGCGGATCTCCTTGCGGCCGAACTCGTGGAGCGAGAGATCGGCGACGGCGAAGTCGATCCCGTTGCGGGTCTGCAAGCGGTCCGCAGTCATGCGAAGTCCTCCAAGGCACTTCAGAGAGGGTGTCCTCCGACCATACCGCCCGCGGATGCACCACTATGACCCCTACTTCTGGTGAGGGAGGTCTCGGGTGTTGATCGCGGGCCCGGACACGCGTGTCGTCGAGCTGCGGGTGCACGGCGTGCAGGGCACGACGCCGCAGACGCTGGTCGACGCCGTCGCGGCCGTGGACGTTGCGGGAGACGGGCTCGGGCGCATCGTGCGTCCCGCGGACCGGCTCCGCAGACCCGCGCCGGGCCCGGTGCTGCAGACCGGCGGACGCGCCGTGCCGCGCGTGGTCGAGGGGTACCTCTGGGGTGGCATGACGTCCGGAGGTGTGGCCAAGGCCACTTGGGCGCTGCTGTTCCCGTTCAGCATCGCGAACGTCGCGCACTGGATGCTGCCTCCCGTTCCGGAGCGGAACCTGGCCGCCCACCTGCTCGGACTCGGCCTGCGGTCGTTGCTGCGGGTGTTCGCCCTGCTGCTGACGGCGCTGCTGGTCGCACAGGTCTCGGTGGTCAGCCTCGACCTGCTCGCCGCCCAGTGCCTGCGACCTGGCTCGACCTGCCTGACCAGCGTTCCGACCGACGTGCGGCTGCTGCCGTGGTTCCGCACGTTCCTCGGGCTTCTGCCGGTCGTCGTGCTGATCTCGGTGATGCGGCGCATCTCGCACGTCGAGTGGCGGATCGAGCGCCGTGAGATCGCCGACGCGCAGGACGAGGAACGACAGCCCGCGTCCGGCCTGCCCGGCGCGCACGTCGCCACCGACCCGGACACGCCCGCGTTGCGGTCCTTGCACGTCGTGACGGCTTTGGCGGTGACCTCGCTGATCGCTCTCGGCGGGCCGTTGAAGCAGCTCACGGCCTCTGGGCAGATGGGTGTGGCCATCACCGTGGCGTGGGTCGTCGCGTTGGTGTTCATCGGACTGTCGGTGCTCGGTGTGCTGCTGCTCGACGACCCGACCGGTGGTGCTCCTCATCGCGGCGGACGGTGGCTGCGGGCGGCGTTGGGCCGGCGGCCTCGGCACGTGCTGATGGCGCTGTCCGCGGTGCTGGTGCTGACGACGCTCGGGTTGCAGGAGCAGCTGCCGATACGGGTGCCGGGCGCGGACGTGACCGTGCAGGTCCTGGCGTTGCTGATGGCGTTCGTGCTGGCGTTGTTCGCGCTCCTGCTGGTGCCTGCGGCACTGCTGGCGCGCAAGACGTGGGCCTCGCTGCCGCGCGAGCTGCGGCCGTGGGCCGGTGGCTGGTTCTCCGCGCCGGTGCTGGCGATCGCCGGGCTGCTGGGCGGCGGCTTCGGTGCCGGGGTCGCGCTGCCGGTGCGCAAGGCGCTGGGCGACGGGCTGCACCTGCCGGACGGGTACGCGTACATCACCTTCTTGTGGGGCGTGGCGGGTGCTTTGGCGTTGCTCAGCACGTTCGCGGTGGCGTCGTTCACCGGCGCGGTGCGGTGGCAGGCGTTCCGCAAGGGCAAGGTGTGGGCGCGCGAAGCCTCGTTGCTGCACTCCGGCCGGATCCGTGACCTCCGCACCGCGACGCGCGCGTGGTGGTGGGCGCGCTGGGAACGCAACCACGGGCACCGTCTGATCATGATCGTCGCATCGGTGCTGGTGGTCGGTGCCGTGCCGGCCACCCTGCTGCGGGTGCGGAGCGTCTCGCCGCCTCCGTGGACGGCACCGCTCTCCGCTTTCGGCGTGTTCGTGCTCGGCTTGCTGGCCGTGTCGCTGCTGCGGGCGGTGTACCTGGCGGCGCGGCAACCGGAGTCGGGGCGGCGGCTGGGCATCATCGCGGACGTCGCGCAGTTCTGGCCGCGCGAAGCTCACCCGATCGTGCCACCCTGTTACGCGTTGAAGGTCGTGCCGGAGCTGGTCGCTCGCGTCGAGGACCACCTGCGCGACCCAGGCACGCGAGTAGTCCTGTGTGGACACTCGCAGGGGTCGTTGCTGGTTGCCGTTGCGGCAGCGCGGTTGCTGGAGGACCTGCCACCCCAGGACCGAGAGCGGATCGGGCTGGTGACGGCCGGGTCGCAGCTGCAGTGGGCTTATCCGCGGGCGTTTCCCGCCGTGGTACCGCACGCGTCGTTGGCCCGGCTGGCCGGTGGGCTCGACGGGCGTTGGCGCGCGTTGTGCCGCGGCACGGATCCGTTGGGCGGCGCGGTGATGACGTGGCGGCGGCAGGTGTTCGACGGGATGCTGCTCGGCGTCGGGTACCGGCCGGACGGCTCGGAGGGCGCGCTGGCGCCGGCGTTGCGCGGACCGACCGGGGCGCTGGTGCTGGGTGGCGATCACTGGTTGCCGGATCCGCAGCGAGGGCCGTTCCCGGGGCGGCGGTGGCGGTCCGGGGTGTCGGCGCACTCGGACTACACGTCGGACCCCGAGTGGGATCGGGCGGTGGCGATCGCGGCCGGGTTGCTGGACGTGGAGGCACCGGAGTCGCCGCCGCTGCCGTTCGCGCGCAAACCCGAGCCGCGATCGCACGACACGTTGGGCGGTGCTCAGCCGTGATGGATCACGACTTGGCCTGAACCTTCGACGTAGTAGGCGCCGTAGGTCGAGCAGTAGACATACGACGACTCGCCGCTGCCGTTGCGCTTCAGCGGCCCGAAGTAGTACTGGCCGTTGCTACACCGGGCACTCGCCTGGTACTGGAAGTCGTAGTTTCCGCTGCAGTTGACGCCGTAGGTGCTCCGGTCGTTCCACTTACTGCACGACGACCACCCGTCGGCGGAGGCGGAGGCGGGAACGGCGAACCCGCACAGCGCCGTGGCGAGCGCCATCACGGCCAGAGCGCGCTTTTTGTTGCCGGACATGGACTCCCTCTCGATCTCACCTGGACGCGACCGACGCCGCTCCGTTCACGGGCCAGGATGCAGGAGAACTTCGCCGAGAGGTGACGTCCTCAAGAAGCGCGCAGAGAGTCTCCGGAATCGCGGAGCGGTCGCGGAAAGTCGGTCGCGGGATACGTTGGGCGGTTCCTAGTCTGCGAGCGTGTTCCAGTACGTCTACCAGGTGACGAAGTACGACCCGGACGATTACGACGAGCGCGGGCACTACGCCGGCCCGGAAGACGTCATGAGCGACCACGGCCCGGTCGAGGCGGCCTACCTCGCGGCGGTGGCGGTGTTCGCCGAGCACCTCGGGGCGACCGAGCTGACGATCCGCGAGCCCGGCATCGCGGGGTTCGTCAACTTCGGCCTGGAGGCTCCGATCCCCGGCTACGGGCCGGCCGGTGTGGGAGGACCGGGACGGTCGCATCATCGAACTGCGGGCCGACGGCGACGACCACCCGATGGCCGTCGTGCACCTGGCCAAGGCGAAGTCCGCGATGGTGCTGTCCAACGTGTACGGCGTGAGCAAGCCGCTGCTCGCCGCAGTGCTGCCCGATGACGACGGTGTTGTTCGAGTTCGCTGGAGTGATCAATGCTGACTGGAGATCTTGTCCGCCTGCGACCCCTCGAACCCGAGGACGCCGACGCGCTGTACCGCTGGCACAACGACGAAGTGGTCATGCGCTGGCTGCAGTCGTACTTCCACGAGTCGTTGGCCGGTCTGCGCAAACGCCTTGCCGACCGCCAGGAGAACTCGCACGAGAAGTCCACCTTCTGCATCGAGACGCTGCAGGAGCGCAAGCCCATCGGGATCGTGGCGTTGCGGGAGGCGGACCCGATCAACGCGCGCGCCAAGGTCGACATCTACATCGGCGAGCAGGAGTACTGGGGTGGCGGCTACGGCACCGATGCGCTGCGCAGGGTGTGCCGGTACGGGTTCGACACGCTGCGGTTGCACTCGATCGAGCTCACCGTCGTGGAGGAGAACGAGCGGGCCGTCAAGTCCTACAAGAAGCTCGGCTTCCAGGTCGACGGACGGCTGCGCCAGGCGTTCCACCGCGACGGCGAGTGGTACGACGAGCTGCTGATGTGCGTGCTGCGGGACGAGCTCACCTGAGTGCGGGCGCGAGGTGGCCGATCGCCTCGCGCAGGTGGTCCTCCACGGACGCCGCCGACACCACGACCAGGCCGGACGGGCGTTGGTCCACCCACCGCTGCACGGCGATCCGCGCGGCCGCCGACACCGCGGCGGCCAGCACCTCGGCGCCAACCGGGTCCTTGCCCAGCCGTTCGGCGATCACCTCGGCGATCGGCGGTTCCATCGAGGCGGTCGAGTCGAGGTAGGCCTCGCGCAACGACGGGGTCGAGGTGATCAGGGCGAGGGCCTCGGTCGGCGGCTCGCGGTACTGCTCGGCGAACGCCGCGATGATCGAGTCGACCAGGGGCTCGCCGGACGGACGTGCGCGCAGGGCGGAGGCCACGGCGAGGGCGCGGGAGGCCGTGATGCCCGCGACGATCGCCTGGTCGCGGCTCGCGAAGTAGTTGTTGTAGGTGCGCGGGGAGACGTTCGCGGCCTCCGCGATCTCGTCCACCCTCACGTTGTCCGCGCCCTTCTCCAGGGCGAGGCGCAACGCGGCGGCGGCCAGTGCGGCTCGGGTCTCGGTCTTCTTGCGCTCACGCAGTCCCACGGCGATCACTGTAGAGACCTGTTGCAACACGATCACTACCGATTGACTTTCGATAGATCCCTACCGATACTCGATGCATGATTTCTGAGCGCTGGGCGGTGGTCGCCCTCCGGTTCTTCCTGGTGGCGCTGTTCGGGGTCCTCGTCGTGCTGGAGACGTTGTCGATCCCGGGCTCGTACCGGTACTCGGCCGCACAGCACCCGGAGCACGCCTCCGAGCAGTTCGTGTCGATGATCGTCGCCATCTTCTGGGTGGTCTGCGTGCAGGTGGTGATCGTGGCCACGTGGAAGCTGCTCACCCTGGTGCGCAAGGATCTGATCTTCACCGACGCCGCGATCAGGTGGGTCGACGTGATGGTCTGGGCGATCGCGGCCGGGTGGGTCGTGCTGGTGGGGGTGTTCGTCTACCTCGGCTTCATCGCCGACGACCCCGGTGTGCTGGTGTTGTTCTTCCTGTTCACGACGGGGGTTTCCGTGATCGGGCTCGTGCTCATCGTGATGCGGGCGCTGCTGCAGCGCGCCACGACGTTGCGGTCCGACATGGAAGCGGTGATCTGATGGCGATCATCGTGCGCATCGACGTCGAGCTGGCCAAGCGCAAGATGAGCGTCGGCGAGTTCGCGGAGAAGGTCGGGCTGACGCCTGCCAACGTCGCGGTGCTGAAGAACGGGCGGGCGAAGGCCGTGCGGTTCAGCACCTTGGAAGCCATGTGCCGGGTGCTGGAGTGCCAGCCGGGCGATCTCCTCGAGTTCGTGGACGAGGACGACTGACCGGCTGGCGTCCAGATCAGACGACGAACAACCACCAGCGTTCGCTCGCGGGTGCGTGGGTGTTCTCCCAGCAGTCGTACTGGGTGGCCCGGTGGTCCTGGACCAGCAGGACGCCCTGAGTCCTGCACGTGCCCCTCGTCGGGTACTTGCCCCACGGCTCCTGGGCGGACGCGGCGCCCGCGCCGCCCAGCAGGATGCCCGCGGACACCGCGATCACCGCGGCCGATGCCATTGCTCGCTTCATGCTTGTGCACACGGAAAGCACCGCCCCGCGGTTGCACGTCTCACGTCAGTCGCTTCGCCAGTCGGTCGGCGGCTTCGAACCGTCCCGACTCGGCGAGCAGGCCCACCGGTGCCAGCACGTAGTCGCGGTCGACGGTGATCTCGGCCGAGCGCAGCACCGGTCGCAGCACCGGGTCGCCCCGCAGCGCCTCCACCACCGGCGTGATGTCGGGCGTGTGCCGGAAGACGCCACCGGAGAGCACCAGCAGGCCCGCGCCGTGCGGTCCGAGCTGGCCGTCGACCTGGCGGAGATGCCTGCGCACCGCCAGGATCGCCGCGAACGACGCCAGCTTCACGTCCACGGCCGGGTCGTCGGGCAGCCAGCCGACGTTCTCGGCTCGCAGCTGGGCCTCGTGCGTGAGGTCCTCGGTGGTGAGGCGTTCGGCGTGAGCTTCCTTCACCACGCCCGGCGCGGACCAGCGCATGCCCAGGTCGCCCTCGACCGTGCGGCGGTCCGGTGGCAGCGCGACGGTCCGCTCCAGTCCTTCACTGTCCGCTGTGGACACCGCCGAGTACACGTCCGTGGTCGCCCCGCCGACGTCCACCACCAACACGGCGCCCTCACGGTCCTGCGCCGCCAACCGCGACACGCCCGCCAACACCGCGTCAGGCGTCACGGCGCGCACGAGATGCCGGAACCGCGGACCGCGTGACAGGCCCTTGCCCCCGATCACGTGCTGCAGGAACGCCGCGCGGATCGCCTTGCGGGCCGGTTCCGGGGCGAGCCGGCCGACGTCCGGCAGCACGTTCGGGCAGGCGACGACGGTGCGTTTCGCGAGCAGCTCCAAGGCTTCCGGCTGCGCCTCGACATTGCCCGCGAGCACGATCGGCACGGCCACACGGGCGAGTTTCGCGGCGTTGTGCAGCAGGACCGACCGGTCGCCGCCGTCCGTGCCGCCGACCAGCAGGACCAGGTCGGGCTCGGTCGCCCGCAGGGCTTTCACGTCGACCGGACCGGCGCTGACGTGCACGATCTTGGCGCCCGCGCTGAGCGCGACCCGGTAGCCGGCCTCGGCGCTCACGACGCGTTCCTGACCCACGACCGCGAGCCGCAGGCCACCACCGGCCGACGAGCACGCGAGGATCTCGCCGTCGCCCACCTCGGAGCGCAGCGCGTCGACGCCGTGCAGCACCTCGGGAGGCGTGGTCGGGTGCTGCCCGGTCCGGACCAGCTCGCCGTCCTCGGTGAGGAGCGCGGCCTTGGTCCAGGTGGAACCGACGTCGAGACACAGGATCACGAGGCAAGCTAACGCACCATGAAGCTCACGCCCAAGGTGATCCTCGAAGGCACCCGCCTGACCGGCAAGACGGACCTGGCCTACGCGCTCAACGAACACCCCCGTCTCGTCGGCCACCGCAAGTACCGCTACCACTCACCGTTGATCTCGGCCGAGTGGAGCGGGTTCACCAACGAACCGTGGGGCCGAGGGCTGATCGACTTCGCGCCGGACGAGACAGCGCACGCGATGGAGACGTACGAGACGTGGGTGCGGATGTTCGAACTGCAGCGCTACTACTCGTGGATCGTCGACCGCTTCCACCTGTCCACGATGGCGTATCAGGCGCGGCACGGCCGTGAGTTCGACTTCGGGTGGCTGGAGGAACGGCTGAAGCCGCTCAACTTCGCGATCGTGCTGTGCACCCGGCCGGAGGACACGTTCGAGGAAGCGCGCGAGGAGCGGTTGAAGATCAGCGCGAACCCGAAGCAGTACGTGTCGCTGGAACCGTTCGTCGAGGAGCAGGGGCAGCTGCGCGCGCTGGCGGCGAAGTCGATCCTGCCCGTGTTCGAGTTCGACGTGACGCGCCACAGGCCGGACGACGTGGCGGACTTCCTGTCCGAACGCGACCTGCTGACCCTCCAGTAGGTCCTAGTCGTCCGCCTTCTCGTGCACGACCTGCATGAACGACCCGAGCTGCGCGAGCTGCCCCGGTGTGAACAGGTCGATCAGGTACGCGCGAACCGTCTCGACGTGACCGGGCGCGGTGGCGTTCAGCAGCTCCTTGCCGGCGTCGGTGAGCACGGCGACGATGCCGCGCTCGTCGGACTCGTGCGGTTCGCGCCGCACGAGTCCCGACTTCTCCAGCTTGCCGATCTGGTAGGTCAGCGAGCTCTTCGACACCACCACGCGGCGGGCCAGCTCGGTCATGCGCATGCGGTTGCCCGGCTGTTCGGACAGCACGGCCAGCACGTTGTACTGCGCGTGCGAGAGACCCGCGTCGCGCTGCAACTGCTGTTCGATCTGCCTCTCGAGGAGGTGGTACGCCTGCACGAAGTGGTGCCAGGCGTCCCTCTCCTCCGCGGAAAGCCACCGCGCGTTTGCCATGGGTCCGCAGGTTAGTTGGTCCAGAGGTGTTCCTCTGGGACTAGACCCCTGGTTCTTCGCCGTGCTTGACCACCGGTTCCGGCACCACCTTGCTCTCGCCGGTCCTGCCGAGCACCGAGTTGCGGCGGCTGTAGGCGAAGTAGACGACGACGCCGAGCGCCATCCAGACGAGGAACCGGACCCACGTGAGCGCGGTCAAGTTCAGCATCAGCCACAGGCAGGCGAGGATCGCGAGGATCGGCACCAACGGCACGAGCGGCACCCGGAACCCGCGCGACAGGTCCGGCCGGGTCCTGCGCAGCACCCACACGCCCGCGGACACCAGGATGAACGCGAACAACGTGCCGACGTTCACCATCTCCTCGAGCTTGCCGGCCGGGAAGAAGCCCGCCGCGACCGCGACCAGCACACCGATGATGACCGTGATGCGCGTCGGCGTCCCGTGGCTGCCGGTCTTCGCGAGCCCGCGCGGCAGCAGCCCGTCCCGCGACATCGCGAACAACACCCGGCTCTGGCCGAGCATCAGCACCATGACGACGGTCGTGAGACCGGCGAGCGCGCCGACCGAGATCACCGTCGCCGCCCAGTCGACGCCGTTGTCCCGGAACGCGCTGGCGAGCGTGGCGCGCGTGCCGTCCGGCTGCGTCGCGAGCTTCGTGTAGGGCACCATGCCGGTGATCACCAGCGTCACCGCGACGTACAGCACCGTGACGATCGCGAGCGACCCGAGAATGCCCCGCGGCACGGCCTTCTGCGGGTTCTTGGTCTCCTCCGCCGTGGTCGCCACGACGTCGAACCCGATGAACGCGAAGAACACGATGCTCGCCGCCGCCAGCATGCCGAGCACGCCGTACGTGCTGCCCGAGTAGCCGGTGAGCAGCGAGAACAGCGACTGCTCGATCCCGGTGTGCGCCGCCGGACCGCTCTCTGCGGCCGGTGGGATGAACGGGCTGTAGTTCTCGGCCTTGATGTACCCGATGCCGAGCACGATCACGAGCAGCACCACCGCGACCTTGACGGCCGTGATGACCGCGCTGACCCGCGAGCTCAGCTTCGTGCCGATGATCAGGAGGACGGTGAGCACGGCGACCAGCAGCACCGCACCCCAGTCGAACTTGACCCCATCACCGACCTCGGTCTTCACGTTGATGCCGAGCAGCCCGAGCGTCGTCTGCAGGTAGGCCGACCACCCCTTGGCCACCGCCGCCGACCCGACCGCGAACTCCAGCACCAGGTCCCAGCCGATGATCCACGCCGCGAACTCGCCGAACGTCGCGTAGGAGAACGTGTACGCACTGCCCGCAACGGGCACCGTCGAGGCGAACTCGGCGTAGCACAACGCGGCCAGCGCACACGCGATCGCCGCGAGCACGAAGCTCAGGGACACCGACGGCCCGGCGATGTTGCCCGCCGTGCTCGCGGTGAGCGTGAAGATGCCGGCACCGATGACCACCGCGACACCGAAGACCGTCAGGTCCCACGCCGTGAGATCCTTGCGGAGCTTGGTGTCCGGCTCGTCGGTGTCAGCGATCGACTGCTCGATCGACTTCGTGCGCCACAACCCGTTGCCCGGCACGGTGCATACCTCCTTGATGGACCTGTTCGGCCCACCCTAGAGGTATCCAACATGTGGAACGTCTATAGCTGCTGTCCGGTGGTTTGTCCGGAAAACGATGAAGGGCTCCTTACTGCACCTGAGGTGCAATGCCAGGAACTCAAGGGGCGACGCGTTGCGCCGACCTTCGCGGGCAGGCTCGCGATGAACGGCGCATTTGTTCACCTCAGGTGGACAAATGCGCCGTTCATCCCAGTCGGGTTCGCCGCTCCCGCCGGGCGCACCAGGTCTGCGCTGCACTGCCACGCACCGTGCGATCAGGCCTCGCCAGGCGCGTGGCGACGTGGATGAAGGCGCCCTTCATCCACACCAGGTGGAGCAAAGAGCCCTTCATCGAGGTGAGTCAGGACCTGACCGTGGAGCGGTCCAGGTCCGGCTCCAGGTAGATGAGGCGAGCGTGCGGCACCTTGTTCCGCACCCGCTGCTCGGCATCGTTGATCGCCTGAGCCACCTCGTCCAGCGGCAGCTCGGGCTCCAACGCGATCTTGGCCGCGACGAGCAGCTCCTCCGGCCCGAGGTACTGCGTCTTGATGTGGATGACCCGCTGCACCTTGCCCACGGCCAGCTCGTCGCAGATCAGGTCGAGATCGGCATCGGACGCACCCTCGCCGATCAGCAGCGACTTCATCTCGATGATCAGGATGATCGCGATCACGCCGAGCAGCGCGCCGATGGCGATGGTGCCGAGCGCGTCGAACACCGGGTCGCCGGTGATCGTGGTGAGGCCGACGCCGAGCAACGCGAGGACGAGACCGATGAGCGCGCCCGCGTCCTCCAGCAGCACGACCGGCAGCTCGGGCACGCGGGAGTTGCGGATGAAGCCCCACCAGGTGGACTCGCCCTTGATCTTCTTCGACTCGCCGATGGCGGTGACGAAGCTGTAGCCCTCCAGGCCGATCGCGACCACGAGGATCGCCACCGCGACGATCGGGCTGTCCAGGGCGGAGGGTTCGTGCAGCTTGTGGATGCCCTCGTACAGGGCGAAGACCGAGCCGAGGCTGAAGAGCATCAGCGCGACCACGAACGACCAGAAGTAGCGGTCGCGGCCGTAGCCGAACGGGTGGAGCCTCGTGGCCTGGCGCTTGGCCGTCTTCTGGCCGAGCAGCAGCAGGCCCTGGTTCGACGTGTCGGCGACCGAGTGCACCGCCTCGGCCAGCATCGACGACGAGCCGGTGATCAAGAATCCGACGAACTTGGCTGCCGCGATACCGGCGTTCGCCACCAACGCCGCGATGATGGCCTTGGTTCCGCCCCCTGCTGACACGCCTGTCTCCTCGCTGAACCGAGTCCTGCCCGGAACAAGTCCGCTTTGTCCGGTCGTGAACCTTAGTCGTTCCCGGCCGTGGCGCGGAAAAGTTGAGCGGATTCAACACCATCCGGCCGGACGAGCACCGCCGGGTCCGAGGCGGGCAGCCACACGGACTGGCCGCGGGTCAGGCGCAGCTCGTCGCCGCGGGCGTTCGTCAGCACCGCCGCGCCCGCGGTGCACAGCATGATCTGCGGGCCGTCGTGGTTGACGCGGGTCTCGCCGGTGACGTCCAACCGCGACAGTTCGAACTCGGGCGCGGGCGTGCGGTAGACGCGGACGCCGGGCGAGACCTCCTCGCCGAGCAGCACCTCCATGTCACCGCAGGTGAAGTCGAGCACGCGCAGCAGTTCCGGCACGTCGACGTGCTTCGGGGTGAGGCCGCAGCGCAGGACGTTGTCGGAGTTCGCGAGGATCTCGATGCCGGTGCCGCGCAGGTACGCGTGCAGGTTGCCGGCGGGCAGGTGGATGGCCTCGCCCGGCTGCAGCACGATGCGGTTCAGCAGCAACGCGGCCAGCACGCCCGCGTCGCCGGGGTAGGACTCGCCGAGCTCCAGGATCGTGCGGCACTCCAGGTCGAACTCGCCGTGCTCCTTCACGTGCAGCACGCACGCGTCCAGGACCTGGGGCAGCAGCGTCGACAGCGACGTCTGCGGCAGCGTGATCAGCATGGTGAACAGCGCGCGCAGGCCCGACGAGTCCGGCTGCGCGACCAGCATCTCGGTGTACGGGGCCAGCGCGGGTGCGTCCAGCTCGCGCAGCAGCGCCACCGTCCGCGCCGGGGCGCGGAAGCCCGCGAGGGCGTGGAACTCGGTCAGGGCGCAGATCAGTTCCGGTTTGGCGGCCGGGTCCTTGTAGTTGCGCACCGCGGCGTCGCGCGGCACGCCGGCGGCCTCCTCGGCGGCGAAGCCCTCCGCCGCCTGCGCCGCGGACGGGTGGGCCTGCAGGCTCAGCGCCTCCTCGGCGGCGAGCACCTTGAGCAGGAACGGAAGCCTGCTGCCCCACCGCTGCGACACGCGCGTGCCCAGCTGGCCGTCGGGGTCAGCGGACAGCAGGTCGAGCAACGAGCGCTCGGCGCCGTCCGCGCCGACGATCCGGGACGGGTCGCCGGGATGGGCGCCCATCCACAGCTCGGCCTCGGGATGGGGTGCGGGCACCTCCCTCCCGAGCAGCTCGGCGATGGCCGTGCGCGATCCCCACGCGTACGGCCTGACCGCGTTGTGCAGCAGGTCCACTTCTCTTCTCAGCTCCCAAGTCAGTACGGGTTGCCGCCGAGCGTTCCGGCGGCGAGCCCGAGGTACAGCGCGGCAAGTTCGAAGCGGAGCGCGAGCAGCGCGGCGCTGACCGCGTCGCCTCCCGCCACCTCGACGGCCGGCTCCAGCACGTCGGCTCCCGGCAGGGCGTCCTCGGCGGCGTGCCGAACAGCATCGGCCACCGGGCCCTGGCGAACGGCCAGCAACAGCACGCGCACGAGTCCGCCACCGGTGTCGTCGTCCGGATCGGCGAACAGGTCCGCGCCAGAAGTCCCCTGCACCGCACGGCGGTGAAGCACCGGACGGGTCAGGGCCTGCGGATACCCGGCGACATCGCAGGCAATCCCGGCGAACGCCGCCAGCACGCTCGCGCCGTGCACGCCCACCGACGTGGCGACCTCGTCGAGGCCCCACAGCAGCGGCGTGCGGTCGGCGACGCGCAGCGCGAGCGACTTCGCCGGGTTCACGAACGACTCGTGCATCGGGTGGTCGCGCTCGGCCTCGCGGTCCAGCTCGTCCGCGATCAGCCCGACGTCCACCTTCAGCAGGTTGAGCGCGTTGAGCACCGTGAGCCACGCGGCGAGCGCGCGGTGGAAGCTGAAGCCCGGCGGCACGTCGACGCGCGGCGCGAGCAGCACGGCCTGGCCGGCCGCCGCGGCCGCGACGGGTCCCTCGTCCGGCGCGGTCACCAACGTCCGCGCGCCGCGGCGGGCAGCGCGGTCGATCGACTCGGCGAGCACCCGGTCGCCGGGGTCCTCTGTGTGCGCGAGCACCACGTCGAGCGCGCCGACCCACGGCGGCACCTCGTCGGACACCACGACCGGCACCGAGCAGCCCGGACCGAGCAACGCCATGACGACTCCTGCGACCGCCACCGAGTGGCCGGGCCGGGTGACCAGCACGACCGCGCGCGGTCGTTCGGAGAAGATCCGCTCCACTCCCGAGTCGGCCGCGGCCTCCGCGGTGGAACGGACCTGTGCTCCCGCCCGAGCGGCAGCCCTCAGCCAGCCACCGGTGTCGGCGTCGGCGAGGCGGCTCGGGTCGTCGAGCAGCATGTCGTCGAGCACCGGGTCACCCAGCCGTGGGCGGCTCGACCGCCTCGTCCAGCAGCAGCACCGGGATGCCGTCGCGCACCGGGAACGAACGACCGCACGCGGTGCACGTGAGGAAGTCCGCCTCCGGGTCGTCCGGCGTCCCGAGCCGCAACGGCGCGTGCTCGGGGCACGGGCAGGCGAGGATCTCCAGCAACTGCTCTTCGAGCTTGACGGCCACTTCTGTTCTCCCTCAGGCCCGCACGATCGCGAGGACCTCGTCGCGCAGGGCGGCGACGGCCTCGTCGTTGGCTGCTTCGACGTTCAGGCGCAGCAGCGGCTCGGTGTTCGAGGCCCGCAGGTTGAACCACGACCCGTCCGCCAGCTGCACGGTGAGACCGTCCAGCTCGTCCAGCGTGACGCCGTCGCGGGACCCGAACGCCTCCTTGATCGCGGCGATCCGCCCGGCCTGGTCGGTCACGGTCGAGTTGATCTCACCGGACGCGGCGTAGCGGTTGTACACCTCGGTCAGCTTCGACAGCGGACCGTCCTGCTCGCCCAGCGCGGCCAGCACGTGCAGCGCGGCCAGCATGCCGGTGTCGGCACGCCAGAAGTCGCGGAAGTAGTAGTGCGCGGAGTGCTCGCCACCGAAGATGGCGCCCGTCTTGGCCATCTCCTCCTTGATGAACGAGTGCCCGACGCGCGTGCGCACCGGCTGACCGCCGTGCTCGCGCACGATCTCCGGCACCGCGTGCGAGGTGATCAGGTTGTGGATGATCGTGCCGCCGGGGTCCTTCGCCAGCTCGCGCACCGCGACCAGCGCGGTGATCGCCGACGGGCTCACCGGGTCGCCGTTCTCGTCGACGACGAAGCAGCGGTCCGCGTCACCGTCGAACGCGACACCGGCGTCGGCACCCTCGGCCTTCGTGCGGGCCTGCAGGTCGACGATGTTCTTGGGGTCGAGCGGGTTCGCCTCGTGGTTCGGGAAGCTGCCGTCGAGCTCGAAGTACATGGGGATCACCTCGATGGGCAGGCCCTCGAAGACCTGCGGCACCGTGTAGCCGCCCATGCCGTTGCCCGCGTCCACGACGATCTTGAGCGGGCGGATGTCCTTCAGGTTGACCAGCTCGTTCAGGTACGCCGCGTAGTCCGCGAGCATGTTGCGCTCTTCGAACGTCCCGCGCTCGACGCCCTCGGCGTCCGGCACCTGGTTCTCGGCGTCCTGACGGATCTGCGCGAGCCCGGAGTCCTGCCCGACGGGGCTCGCGCCCGCGCGGCAGAGCTTGATGCCGTTGTACTGCGCGGGGTTGTGGCTCGCGGTGAACATGGCACCGGGCAGGTCGAGCTTGCCGGACGCGAAGTAGAGCATGTCCGTGCTGGCCAGGCCGATGCTGATGACGTTGACGCCCTGCGCCTGAGCACCCTCGGCGAACGCCCTGGACAGCTCCGGCGACGAGTCGCGCATGTCGTGGCCGATGACGATGGCGGGCCCACCCACCAGCCGCGCGAAAGCCGCGCCGAAGTCGCGCACTACGCCGGCGTCCAGCTGCTCGCCGACCACCCCACGGATGTCGTACGCCTTGACGATGCCGGACAGGTCACGCACGCCGCACACTCCCGAAACTCGCTCTTGACGGCCACTGCCCGGCAGCCTACCGGCGAGACGATCGGTGATGCGTGTGGTCAGTCAGTCCTCGTGCGGATCAGGCAATACCCGCAGGTGACCGCGCCTCTGCGTGCCCGCGGGCACATCGGGCACCTTGGGGGTCACATCAGCCCGCCCGGCCTCGCGCACGGCCTCGGCCAGCGCCGTCAGGTCGTCCACACTCGGCTCGGGCGCCGCGAACTCACCCTGATGCCTGACGACCTCCCACCCGCGCGGCGCCGTGAGCCGCAACGCGTGCTCCTCGCACAGGTCGTAGCTGTGCGGTTCGGAGTACGTGGCGAGCGGTCCGACGACTGCGGTGGAGTCCGCATAGGCGTAGGTGAGCGTGGCGACAGCCGGGTTAGCACACCCGGTTCGCGAGCACCGTCTCACGCTCCGCACGATCGGGGACGATAGCGCGTCCACGCGAGCCTGTGTGTGAGGCACGCTGTGTTTGCTCTTCCGGCGCAGCAACTAGGCTGCTGGGTTGTGGTGATGGCACGGGGTTCACGTCGACAGGACTCGCCGCGTCGGCGCAACCGAGACCGGCACGGCCGAGGCCTGCGCGGCCCGCTCTACCCTGCCACCCTCCCAGCCGCCCGCTCGCGCGCCGAACGCTTCGACGCCCTGGTCATCGAGGCCCTGGAGCCCATCGAGGCCCGCTGGCGCACCGAGCTCACCCAGCTGGACGTGGCCGTGGACGACGTGCCCGACGTCCAGGTGGAAGGCGAGGACGGAGTGGTGGAGGACGGCAACGTCCCGCTCGCCCGCCTGCTGCCCGCCGGGTCCGACCAGCGTGCCCGAATCGTTCTCTACCGGCGTCCGCTCGAGGCCCGCGCGAAGGACGGCGCGGACCTGGCGGACCTGGTGCACGACGTCCTGGTCGAGCAGGTCGCCAACTACCTGGGCCTGGACCCGGACGTGATCGACGAGGGCTGAGTCCCTCCTCACACCCGCCGCCGGCCGGTTCCGAAGCGCACGCGGGGAGCTTTCGTGCACTCCTCGCGCACGCAAGGGCCCCGCGTGCGGCAACAACCAGGCCGCACCGCACAAGCGGTCCAGAAGTACGCGGGGAGCTTTCGTGCACTCCTCGCGCACGCAAGGGCCCCGCGTGTGGCGGCGGCAGGGGTCAGGGGCGGCGGCGGGTTGGGATCGCGGTCAGGAAGGTGAACAGCGCGGCGGCGGCCTGCGCCAGCAGCAGGAAGTCCCGCAATGTGGTCGACATCTCAACCCGGACCTCGGCGCCGGAGCCCGGCAGCGGCACCCCGACCAGATGCCCCCAGGCCCGGACCACCGGAACCTGGGCACCGTCGACGGAGACCACCCAACCCGGTTCGTCCTCGGCCGCGAGCACGAGCACGCGTCCCTCGGCTCCTGGCGAGACCCGGACCGCCACCTCCGGCAGCGACACGTTGACCGGTGCCACCCCGGCCGCGGCCAGTTCGGTGGGCGGCTCGCCGCCGGTGCGGGCCCGCCGCGCCAGGTCAGGGCCCAGCAACACGCCCGTGTCGGCCGCGAACCGCAACCGCAGCACGGGACGGCCGTCCGAAACGGCGGGCGCGACCGACACCAGCTCCCCCGCCGCGCTCCGCACGCGCGCGGCCGCCTCGTCCGACGGCAGCACCAGGAACGAGACCCCGGAAGACGCCGCCTGAGCCAAGGCCACGGTCACCGCGGGCCCGGCCCCGTCCAGCAGCGCCGAGTTCCACCGACGCAGCCGGGCAGGTGACGACACGGTCGGCACCAGATCGTCGTCCCCGAACGCGGGCATCCGCCCGGCGACCTGGCGGACCGGTCCCCCGAGGACCAGCACGGACCGCCCGGTGCGCTCCAGCTCGGCGGTCAACGACGCCGACAGCTGCGGACCGCCGTCAGCCCTCAGCGGCCCGGACCGGAGATCCAGCAACCCGGCCACCCCGAGGCTCGCCAACGTGACGACACCCACCACGTACACGGCCCGCCGGACCCGAGCCTGCCCGGCCACGCCAGGCGGCACCCCGCGCTGACACCCGGCCAGCACCACACACACGAGCCCCCAGGCCAGGATCACCAACGGCGTCCCGGGCCAGGCGTGAACAGCGGCAACGGCGGCCAGCGCGCCGATCGCCAGCACGATCACCGACAGGCCGGGCAGCATCGCGGCGTTGGGCCGCAACACCGCGGCGGCGAACGCGGCGGCCACGAACACCGAGCAGACGATCAGGTTCGGCGGAGGTGACGAGAACGGCGCACCGAGCCCGTTCAGCACCATCTCGGGGTGTTGCAGCAGCACGGCCGGCCACGGCAACAACAACGCCATCGGCAACAGCACGATGGCGAACAACGCGGCGATGCGCCGTGCCCCACCGGACACCGCGACGAACCCGCCCAGGGCGCCGACGATCGTCACGGCGTGGGTCAACGGCGAGAACGCCCCGAGCACCGCGACGCCGATCGCCGTGCCGGAAGCCATCGGCAACCACGCGTGGGTGGACGACGCGCGCAACACCGCGTACACGCCGGCGAACACCACGGGCGTCACGATGTGGACCACGACGACGTCCAACCGTCCCTCTGCCACGGCGGTCGTGGCCACCGGCAGCAATCCGTAGAAGGCCGCCACCACCGCGCGCACGGACCGTCGTACGCGCATGCCGCGTGACGCGATGTAGGCCGACAACGCCGCGAGAGGGATGTCGCCGAGCATCAACAACGCGACCGCGAACGAGGGGCCGCCGGGGATCAGCCCCAGGACGGCCAGAGCGGCCGGAGCGGGCGCCGCGGTGCCACCGGAAACCGGGTGCCAGGAGGCGAGGTAGGTCGACCAGACCGATCCCAGAGACCCGACCGGAAGCAACCGGCCGCCGGCCAGGTCCAGGCCGAGACGCGACCAGTTGGCCACCACCGCGACCACCGACAGGCTCAGCACCAGCAGCACCGGAGGGGCCAGCAGCAGCGATCGCAGCACCCGCGACTGGTCCACCTCGACGAAGACCATCTCCTCGCCGCGAGGTCCGGGCGACGGCCTGGGACGTGGCGAAGGACGCAGTGCGCCGGGCAACGCCGCGTCGACCGGGACGACGACCGGTGGTCGCCGCAGACCGGCCACGCGCGGACGGCCGCGGGCCGCACCGGCGGGCAACGCCGACGGGCCCACCAGCGGGACGTCCACTTCGGACGGTTCGAGCCACGCCGAACGAGCGTCGGACGCGGGCAGACGGCCGAGCGCGGCGTCGGCCTCGACCCGGCGGCGGATCAGGAAGGCGGCACCGGCGCGCACGGCGTTGCGGAACCTGGTCAGTCGCGAGGTGAACAAGCCGCGCACCACGGCCGACCCGCGGCGGGTGCGGCGGCCCTGCAGCAGACGGCCTCGGGTCAGGAGGTAGCGGGCGGCGCCCACTTCCGCGTGCGCGTCGGCGAACCGGCGGAGGAACAGGAAACCCAGCGCCCGCAGCAAAGACAGAAGAAGCAGGCGCGGGAGTCCGATGAGGAACGAGAAACCCGAGGTGTTGACCAGGAACGTGCGCATGCCGTGCGCGCGGTCGACGCCACGAAAGGATGGACCTGGGCGAGCCATGGCCGCGTCCAAACGACGTGCACCTTTGGTCGCAGCACGGGCATGGCGCATCCGGGCCACCGGAACGCACAGGACCAAATGACCGGCCCGGTTCACCCGCCAGCCGAAATCGATGTCGTCGCGCAGCAGCGGCATCGCCTCGTCGTAGCCACCCAGCGCGTGCCAGACCTCGCGGCGGATCAGCGAACCGGCCGACGACACCGCCAGCACCTCGGTGCTCTGCTGGAACGAGGCGGAGTGTTCGGCGGACGAGAGGCCAAGCTGTCGATGTCCTGAAGAATCCGTCGACAGACCGGCCTCGACGACCAGACGAGAATCCACCCAATCGAGGCACAGCGGGCCCAGCACGGCAGCACTGGGAGACACCTCGGCCGCGGTCAGCAGGGCGGCCAGGCAGTCGGGTTCGGGCGCGCTGTCGTCGTGCAGCAACCACAGCCACTTGCCGGGATCGCCCCACCGTTCGACGGCGTGCTCGACGGCCACGCGCACGGCCGTGCCGAAACCCGTGCCGCGCGGCAGGGTCAGCACGCCGTCCAGCAGATCTTCCGCCTCCGCCAGGATTTTCGCCGTGCGGTCGTGGGACCCGGTGTCGACCGCGATCACGTGCCGAGGGCGAATTCGCTGACGCCGCAACGCGGACAGCGCCGTGCTGAGCCACTGGTCGCCGTCGTGGCAGACCAGGACGCACAGCACCGGCGCGGTCCGGAGCCTCGGGTGAGGACTTGTCACGTCCTCAAGTTAAGGCACAAAGATCACACTTCTGACCGGCTAGACGGCTCGCTTCTTCAGCTTGCGGCGTTCTCGTTCACTGAGACCGCCCCAGATGCCGAAGCGTTCGTCGTGCTGGAGCGCGTACTCAAGGCACTCCGACCGGACCTCGCAGCCCAGGCAGATGCGCTTGGCCTCCCGCGTCGAACCACCCTTTTCGGGGAAGAACGCCTCGGGATCCGTCTGCGCGCAGAGCGCACGCTCCTGCCAGTCCTGCTCGTCGGCAGGGTCGAACAGGTACGACAGTTCGCCCTGCACAACCGGCTGCGCGACGTGATCTTCTTCGAATTCCTGCATTTCGTCCGCCTCCTCGCCTTCCGCTCTCCCCGGTTGGCGGACGCCAGACGCCGTTCCCACAACGACGAATGACACCGATGTGATTACACCTGCGTCACAGTCGGCGGTCAAGCGGAGTCCACACGTCGGGGGATATTCGCGCAGATGGCCGCAAAAACCTTGACTGGCAGCACAGACAGTGATTCAGGCGTCGCAAGGGGTCCCCGAACGGCCCACCACGCCAGCCGACACGCCACACTGGAGGGGTGAAGCGATCAGCGGTGCGCCCCAGTCCACTGTTCCTCGGTCTGCTCGCGGCAACGGCTGCCGGAGCTGCTCTCACCCTGCTCGAAGGTGATGTCGCCATCATCGCGGGCACCATCCTCTTCGTACTCGCCGGGTGGGCGGTGACGCTGTGCCTGCACGAGTTCGGGCACGCCGCCGTGGCGTACAAGGGCGGCGATTTCTCCGTGCGGGACAAGGGATATCTGACCCTCGACATCCGCCGCTACACCGATCCGGTGCTGAGCATCGTGCTGCCGCTGGTGCTGCTCGCGGTCGGCGGAATTCCCCTTCCGGGTGGCGCGGTGTGGATCAACCACCACGCGCTGCGCTCGAAGAAGATCGAGTCGCTCGTCTCACTCGCCGGCCCCGCCGCGAACCTCGCGATCGGCGTGGTCCTCGCGGGAATCGTCACGCTGTTTTCGCCGCCTGCCGCGCTCGCGGCAGCGATTTCGTACCTGGCCCTGTTGCAGGTGATCGCGTTCCTGCTGAACATCCTTCCCATTCCCGGCCTGGACGGGTGGGGCGTCTGGGAGCCGTTCATGCCCTACCAGGCGCAGCAGTTCGGCGCGAAGGCCAGGATGTGGGCACCGCTGGTGCTCTTCGCCGTGCTGCTGACCTTCTCCGAGGTCAACGTGCTGTTCTTCCAGGCGGCGTCCGTGGTGTTCGACGCGGTCGGCGGCGACCGGGGCGCGGCCGGTTCCGGCGCGGTGGCGTTCGCGTTCTGGCGCTACCTGTAGGCGTGCCGCGGCACTGTGGAAGCATGGTTCGGCGTGAAGGTCGTAGCACTGGTCGGCGGGGTCGGCGGCGCGAGGTTCCTGCAGGGACTCAAACAAGTCGGGGCTGACGTCACCGCGGTGGTCAACACCGGCGATGACGTGTGGATGCACGGGCTGCGCATCACGCCCGACCTCGACACCTGCATGTACACCCTGGGCGGCGGGATCGACACCGAACGCGGCTGGGGCCGCGCGGACGAGTCGTGGACCGTCAAGGAAGAGCTGATGGCGTACGGGGCCGAACCGACGTGGTTCGGGCTCGGCGACCGGGACCTGGCCACGCACCTGGTCCGCACCAGGATGCTGCGCGCCGGCTACCCGCTGTCGGCCGTCACCGAGGCGCTGTGCGACCGCTGGCAGCCGGGCGTGCGGCTGCTGCCGATGTCGGACGACCGGGTGGAGACCCACGTCGTGGTCGAGCTGGACGGCGAGCCGAAGGCGATCCACTTCCAGGAGTGGTGGGTCAAGCACCGGGCGGCGCTGCCCGCGCAGTCGTTCGCGTTCGTCGGCGCCGAGACCGCCACCGCCGGACCGGGCGTGCTGGACGCGATCGCCCAGGCGGACGCGGTGATCCTGGCCCCGTCCAACCCCGTTGTGAGCATCGGCACGATCTTGAACGTGCCCGGCGTGCGCGACGCGCTGCGCAAGACGGAGGCCGGTGTCGTGGGCCTGTCGCCGATCATCGGCGGGAAACCGTTGCGCGGTATGGCCGACGCTTGTTTGGACGCGATCGGTGTCGAGACCTCGGCCGAGGCGGTCGGGCGGCTCTACGGCTCCCGCAAGTGCTCGGAGGACGGCATCCTCGACGCGTGGCTGGTGCACACCGGCGACCGCGCCGACGTGCCGGGTGTCGCGGTTCGCGCGGTTCCGCTGCTGATGTCCGATGTGGACGCCACGGCGCAGATGGCCCGTGCCGCGCTGGAGCTGGCCGGAGTCGACGTTGACTGACCACGCCGCCGCGGCACTGGAGCTGCTGCCGGTACCGGGTCTGCCGGAGTTCCGCCCCGGCGACGACCTCGCGGGCGCGATCGCCGCCGCCGCGCCCTGGCTGCGCGACGGCGACGTGCTGGTCGTCACGTCCAAGGTGCTGTCCAAAGTAGAGGGACGGCTGGTCGGTGTGCCCGCCGACCCCGAGGAACGCGACAGGATCCGGCGCGAGCACGTCGAGGCCGAGTCCGTGCGCGTGCTCGCCCGCAAGATGCGCACGCTGATCACCGAGAACAAGCTCGGCATCGTGCAGGCCGCGTCGGGCGTCGACGCCTCCAACGTGGCGGGCGACGAGATCGCGCTGCTCCCCGTCGACCCGGACGGCTCGGCGGCGGCGTTGCGCGGCGCGTTGAAGGGCCTGCTCGGCGTCGAGGTCGCGGTGATCGTCACCGACACGATGGGCCGCGCGTGGCGGATGGGCCAGACCGACGCCGCGATCGGCGCGTCCGGCATCCGCGTGCTGCACAACTACGCGGGTTCGGTCGACGAGCACGGCAACGAGCTGGTCGTGACGTCCGTGGCGGTCGCCGACGAGATCGCCGCCGCCGCCGACCTGGTCAAGGGCAAGCTCGGCGGGGTGCCGGTGGCGGTGCTGCGCGGGTACGACGTGGTGGACGACGGCTCGTCCGCCCGCGACCTGGCCCGCCCGACTCACGAGGACCTGTTCCGGCTCGGCACGGAGGAGGCGCTGGCCCAGGGCCGGGCCGAGGCCGTGCTGATGCGGCGGTCCGTGCGGTTCTACTCGCCCGAACCGGTCGACGTCGCTGCTGTGCGGCGTGCGGTCGGTGCGGCTCTGACCGCGCCCGCGCCGCACCACACCAAGCCGCTGCGGTTCGTGCTGGTGCGGGAGAAGCGCGCTGCGTTGCTGCAGGCGATGCGCGCGCAGTGGGAGGCGGACCTGCGCGGCGACGGGTTCACCGACGAGCAGATCGCGCGCCGGGTGCGGCGGGGCGACCTGCTGGTCGAGGCACCGGAGGTCGTGGTGCCGTTCCTGGTCCGCGACGGGGCGCACGCGTACCCGGATCAGCGCAGGTCAGAGGCCGAGAAGACGATGTTCACGGTCGCCGGCGGCGCCGCGGTGCAGGGGCTGCTGGTGGCGCTGGCCGCGCAGGGGCTCGGCTCGTGCTGGGTGTCGTCGACGATCTTCTGCGCCGACGTGGTGCGGGAGGTGCTGGGGGTGCCGCAGGACTGGGAGCCGCTGGGTGCGGTGGCGGTCGGGCACCCGGCGGAACCGCTGACGCCACGCGAGCCGCTGGAAGGGCTGATCGAGCTGTGACACTGCACGACGACGCGGTCTCCACGCTGAGCCGGTTCACCGGCCAGGACGCGTTGAAGGAGGCCTACCTGGGCTTCCTGGCCGCCCGCGAGGACGCCTGCCGGCGGTCCTGCGAACCCGGCCACCTCACGGCCTCGGCGCTCGTCCTGGACGCCACCGCGGAGCACGCCCTGCTCACACTGCACCCCCGCGTGGGCCGGTGGCTCCAGCTCGGCGGCCACTGCGAACCCGAGGACGAGACGCTGGCGGCGGCGGCGCTGCGGGAGGCCACCGAGGAGTCGGGCATGCGCGGACTGCGGATAGAGCCGACACCGATCCACCTCGACGTGCACCCCATCACGTGCTCGCTCGGCAAGCCGACGCGGCACTTCGACGTGCGGTTCCTCGTGCGGGCACCGGTCGGGGCGCAGCCGGTGAAGTCGGCCGAGTCGGTGGACCTGCAGTGGTGGCCGCTGGACTCGTTGCCAGACAACGTGGACGACCTGCACCCGCTGATCGAGTCGGCGCTCGCTCGTCTTCGTTGACGCGGTTCAGGCGCCTGCCTCGTTGTCGATGAAGGGCTCATTCATCGACCTGGTGTTTTAACCAGGATGCTCTTGACCTTTGACATGGGTACGGCCACCGCTTGATCATCTTTGGGTTCCTCTCACAGAGCTCAAAGACAAAGGCGGTGGCCGTGTCTCGTAGTGTGCCGGATCAAGGTCTGGCTGCTCA